>JAJYHS010000251.1 GCA_021784635.1 bacterium | reverse complement strand
GACTTGCTACCATCAGGCTCACGATGAATACGGTAAGATTTAGATAAAACTTCGCATACCAGCGATCGTGATAGAGATAGGTGACGCTAAATCTAAATAGTACGATAGCAATAAATGACGTGAGTGCGAAGTAAACGAGTGAAGTTCCATTCAAGAGAAGACGGCCTTGTATCAAATGGTAAATCGGTCCAGAAAGACTCCAGTATTTAAATACATCACCAAAAAATAAAATCGTGATTGCTAGAACATTTATTATTAAAAGATTGGTTACGAATTTGATCCGGCTAAATTGCATCGACCTTATTGAAAAGAAAAATCCGGGAACCAAAACGTACAGTAAAGCAAGGCCAAGCAATACCGGCAGCGACAACAGAAAAATATCAACAGTACCGTTAAACATAAAGACTATCCGGCTCAATTAGACTGAAATCGCAATAACCGCGGATTCGATTATAGACATCCTGTGACGTCTTAAACGTGGCGATGTTTTGTTTGAAAGCTTCAATCCGGACGAACTCGCCGCTTTCATATTTATAAAGAGACTGATCTTCGGGATCGAGGACAATTGTCCATATCCATTCATTTCTGGTCAGTCTTCCGAACAAGGAATTCGGTCTCTGAACAAGATCTTTTATTCGCGAAAGTGGGGCTTCGATCATGACATTCAATCGCAAGGGCGCATGTATCTCAATCATTTGAGTCGGTAGCCCCAACAATAAATCGCTATCCGTACCGTTGATTACCGCCTGTAGTGAAACGACATTGTGGGGCAGTTTCGTGCCGGAGCCATAGTGCCGGTTGTCAACAGTGGCAAAATAGTATTCAAGGTTGATCCCCGAACAAACGCCGACAACGGATTCGAGCAAACTCGATAGAATGCCAGCATCATCGTCACTTTTAAAATCGTAGGAACATAAAAATGCGCGTCTATCTAGAAAAATCCCTCGGCTCAGATTTCTCGATCCAATAATACAGATCGCGTTTGTCGCGTGCCCGTATTCTGGCCGAGGTTGCGAAAGGTCATTTGCTCTGCCGATTACGTGGGCCTGAGCTGCATTCAGACTAATTTTGCGTGGCACATCAGAAAATTTTCGGCATCGTTCATGGGCGTCACGTCGACAGGCCTCAGCAAAATCATTTTTTAGAGATTGCATGCGGTCACGAGTGGCTCTTGTTGTGGCATCTAATTCGAAAACGCGAAATTCGTCGCTGCATGTGTCGTGATAGGCCGGAACAAACGTACATTGTTCTGGAATATTTATGCCCATGCTAGACAGCTCGGCCCTTACAGCCGAGTCATTTGCGAATAGCGCAAAGACGCGCGCGTTAATAATACCACGCCCGCCGCCACAAGCTCCGCAGTCATGTGCGGCTTCATGCGGATTGTTCAAACTGTGGGAGCCGTGTCCAACTATAAAAACTAAATCCGAAAAATGTTTTAAACCATTCGCTGTTAATACGCCGCGTACAATCTTGGCCTTCGCGAGGGCATCTAACTCGTCTCCATCAAGCCGGTAAATTTGAAGAGCGGTTTTAAATTGTGATTTGAGCCAGCGATCCAATGCGCGCCGACCAACCTCTTCGCGATACGGAAAAAATATTTTAAGAATAATGTGGGGGAGTACAACAAAACCCATGCTCAAACTTGTGATCCAGCCAAATAAAAAATCCTTAGGACGACGGAGCAGACTCGCTTCGATCTTGTAGAAGAGTCGGACAAGCGATGACGATGCGTTACGTGTATTTTTGTATTCGACGATCGACTCTTCAACTTTTATATCAGGGTGTTTCGATAAGTCTCCGAACTGCTTGAATCTCACGTCATTCACACCTTTGAAGAGTAGATTCAGGGCAAAATTGCCGGCAAATCCAAAGGTTTGGATTTGCGGTTGTACTTCTTCAAGATGCCGCCTAAATGACTCTTCACGCTCATCGATGCACGTGATCACTTGTGCTTTCGGTTTGCTTTGGGGCGAGCGCTTATTCGCTTTTTTATTTGCCACCACTGCAGACAAAAAATCGGCGGTGAACGTTTTATCAAACGCGTTTTGCCAGATGCTAAGCTCTGTAGCCGCCAATTTTAATGCTACTTTTATAATCGGCGTAAATGCGCTGATACGGTTTTCAACCGAATCGCTTGGCGTAAGTTGGAGGGTTTCAGTTAGCAAAAGTGCATAAACCAGCGCCCTTTCGGAATCTAGCTCTGTGGCACGTGGTGTGATTTTTGGAATTATCGGTAGGTCGAACTCATTATAATAGTGTTCTACTAAAGATTTTTCTATAAGGACGAGAAGCAAGAGAAACTCTTCGAAATTCGATTTGATCGCAGGATTTGAATGAAGCAAATGAGGGGAGCTTTCAGCCTTTAAGACAAATCCAGACCAGCCTTTCTGTCGGCTGCAAATTTCATATAAGAAAGATTTGTAGTGTTCCGGTTCAATATTGAGATGCGATAGCAGGCGAATAATATTTTCGCCAACGTTTACATTGCCGGTAAACTTCATCAAATCCCTTTGAAAGGATTTCTTCCACGGTTTTGAAAACCATCCTTTTTTGCCGAAGGTATTAACGATCGTTTTGAGCATTGTGTCTTGATAAGCAACGGGCCAATACGCATGCCCCGCATCGAAGTAAACAGACAAAATGTGGCCAAAGTAAAAGGTTACCCACTCGTCTATATTAAGGTTAAATTCTGAAAGCGCCGACCGGAACTCCGCCCTTTCGGGGCACAAACTCGATTGATTGCTGTTCAACGATTCCGTTTCTGATCGAATCCGAGTTGCGAATTGACTAATGTACGATTTGCTTGATTTGCGAAATGATCGGGCCGTTTTTTCGGATTGCAGAAGTTCTAACAGTAGAGCCGGCGTGATGTTGGATGAACCAAGAAATTCATCATTAAAAAAAGTGTTCTCAATCTCATGAAGTAAAATGTTTGAAGAAATTTTTTTGTGTTTAAAAATAAACCGATAATCCCGGCTGGCCATATAGCCTGTTGCTCCGTACAGTTCGCCGGATTGTCGAATCGCCGCATGAAATTTAAGATCCTCTAACGAATGCAGCGGGTTGTGATGGACAAAATATTCAAGTGGCCCTTGTTGGTTGAGATGTCGCTTCAAAAAGGAGATGGAGTCGTCAAGAAAATGATATTCGCGCGCAAAATCCATGGGATTCAGCTTTTGGGCCCTATTTGAGAATGAAGTTGAATTCTACGAAATACGTGTATAAAGCGTCAATGGTTGTTCCTGCAAACAGTACGTCTTTTTGGCGGGACTTTTCGCCGCGAATTATATGTATACGCGACTGTGGTTGGCCGGTTAGAACTTTTAAAAATCTTAAAAGTTCGCGGTTTGCGTCACCGTCAACTGGTCGCGCGGCAAGGCGAATTTTGAGACGGGAACTCGATCCAGCCCCATGTTCGCCGGTTATTTCGGTTCGAGAGGCATTAGGTTGAACATAACATCGAAGGATGACGCCCGAGCTGTGTGCTTGAATCCAATCTGGCGAGTTGCTAATTACCTTTAAACCCATCTGAACATTCAAGCGTCATTGCCAATTAACGTCAATTTGTTGGACTGATCTACGGCGACCGGCCGAGGCGTTTAAGCAGCGCACCGACGGATTTTTGCTTTGAGAATGGTATAATCATGTAAAAATCGCTGGGCGTTTTTTTAGCTTTGGCGGCTAGCAGCTGCATGCAAGAATATGAATAATTTCGCGCGTGTTCGCCGTTTAACGTGAAAATTCGCGCAGTTTTCTTTGCATAAAGTCCGGACATTGCGGTTTTTAGCAATAAGGGAGCCGTTGCAAACGCAGCGAATGAGTAGAGCATTAAATTGCCGAATTTCGTTCGGCCGGGATGTTGACGGCCACCAGTAGCGGCGACATCGCGCCAGATCGTGCCCCAATCGACGGCTAAACACTCAAGTTGATAGCGCAAAAGTTCAGCAATTTCACCGCGGGCAAATGCTTTGCCAAGTAATACTTGAAATAATGCAAACGAAAAAAAACTCGCGGTGCCGGTTTTAAAGGTATTAGATAGAAAATTGAGAAAATGCGCCAAAAAATGTGGAGCGGCTGCACCGTAGAGCCGTAGGGTTGCCGTACTCGCCGCGTACAATATTAACGCGTAAATCCAGTTAACCAAATAAATCCAGGCATGTGCTTGGGTGACGTGCTGGGTGGAATCCAAAAGCCGATTGAGAAGTTTTGCCGCTTTCGAAAGGGTTCTTTGCTCGCCGGTAACCCGCCACGATAAGCGAATAAACGGTTTGTCTTTACTCCAAAAATGGCGATTCCACCACGAGCTGAATTTCGCAAATTGCGTTTCGAGTCCAAGAATGCAAACTGCTCCCGCAAGACTGGCCGCGAGTTGTGCATGGCTGGGTATCATACCGAGACTCATTTGAATAAGCGCCACGCCAAATCCCAAATAAGGTATGGTGAATGTGCGGATTTTTTGCCATCGTTGGTAAAGCTTTTGATGAGCAGGGGACCGTGCGTCGAGCCTGAGATTTTTATCTACGATGCCGCGAAACTGTATGAAATCAACGCCTGAAAGACGAAGCTGGGCGTTGGCAAAATTAATAAATGATTCACCCCCTTCGGGGATCAGTTCATCAATAAATTCAATTTTCCCATTATTCTTCTTCAAAAAATATTCGCGCAGCGGTTGCAGATCGAGACCCGCTTCGGCCTTATCGCGCAAAAAGTGTGTCAGCGCTTGCGTGCCGCGTTTCTGAAATATTTCGTGAATTTCTTGTCTTAAGGCGAACGATCTTTCATCTGCTGTTCGGCCAAATGACGAATCGTTGCGTGCGGCAACCGGAATGGGCGTAGCACCAAGTGCGGGAATAGAAAATGAAATCGTCGCGACTGAAGTAGTGCCGATTAAGAGCGCGCAAAATAACGATACGGCTGATTTTAAGTTCACGTTAATTTCTCTCGCTACTGCTCCACACAATAAAATTTAGCCGAAACGGTCGTGTATCCCGTGGCGCTCACGTTGAATTGTTCGGGCTCTTCCACATACAAAGTTGCGGGCAGGCCGTTAGACAACGTAATTTTATTGGCGCCGGGTATAAGCTCGTATAGCCAACCCGTCCCGCTATTTGTGTCTAAGCCAACTTGAGTTGCCGCATTAACCTGGAGATCGACGAACTGGTTCGCGTAATACACGGGATTGGCCGTCGTATCGCTTGTCGCGCAAAGCGGATAATTGTTACCACTCGTTACGCAACGTTGAACCATGAAATTGTAATAGCTATTCGGCAGCGTGCTCCCGCATGTGGAGTTAGCGGCGTCGTATTGCATCGTGATTGTCGCGCCACTTGGCATTGTGGGTGTGGGCGACGGATCCGCTACGCACGATTGCACAAGGCCGGCCTTTGTACCGTACATATCCACTCCTGTTTTTGTGCCGACATAAACGTCGCCGTTGTAAACAGTGGGGCTGACGTGTTTGACGGCCCAACCGAGTTGGTCGGCAGTGTCGACGCTACAATTTGATCCTGTGGAGTTGCTACTCCAAAGAAGGTGTAATGTAGTGGCGTCAAACGCATATAAAGAGGCTGGCACTTGCCCGAGAGGAGGGTCATTGGCGTGGCTGGTGTCGACAAACCACAATATGCCGTTATTATTTCCATCTGATGAAATCGTGGGTGTCCCGCCGGGCCAATTGAAAGTCCAATTGGTTTCAACGACGGGTGCGATAATACCGGGAGGCGTGCCCGAGGGCGAGGTAAATAGACCGTTAGTAAGTTGATAGGCGCGGAGGTAATCGCCCACTGGCGCGTAATAAACACGGCCATTGAAATATGCCGGGCTTGAATAAAGTCCGTCTGTCATGCCATTGAATACGCCGTCTTGAGCATAAGGTGTGCCGTTTAAATTAAACGACTGCACAATGTTTTGAAAATTGCTGTCCGAGCTCGAATATCCGCCCATGTTGTCACGGTTGAGTAAATAAATTTGACCGGCTTTACCACCAGCAACGGCCAAATGAGGGTTAGGTCCGGATTGATCGGGTAAGAGCATCACTCCACCAGAGCCGACGTCTAAATCAACCTGGATCGTGTTCATATTAGCCTGATCAAAGGGCGCGAAAAAATCGGTTTTTATTAGTCCGCCAGAGCTTGTCGGCCCAAGTTTCAAGACGCTACAACCAAAATTAGTTTGCCCGTCAAAAGCTCCGTTACCCGTCGCAACGTAAACGTTGCCGTTCGGCCCGATTGCAGGTCCGCTGCCCAGCGACCAAATTCCCGCTTCGTTGCCATTTTGCGATGTCGATTGCCATACCGGATTTTGTAATTGCATCGTTTCAGAACCGTGAGCTAGCGATGGAGCGTTGTAAGTCAGAATAAGCCCTGTGTAGGGGCCTTCATCGCAATTCGATGAAAACGCGATATAGAGTTTGCCGTCGCTATCGTTGCTACCGGGCTCAAGTGCCAAGGCTTCGTGCTGATTTTCGTGAAGGGCATCAAGCACATTGCCGCTTGTCGACGGAGTGCTTGCAAACGGGAGCATGACCGGACCGCCGTATTTTTCTGCTCCCGTGGTGATGTCGAGTGCGTGAAGGTATTGGTAATAACGGGTCGGTGAAACCGACGTATCTTTTGAAACCGTCACCACATAAAGAGTGTTCGTTGCGGGGTCAATTACGGGTGTGCCGTTAATTCCCACCGTTGAGCCAGGGAAAGGCGCAATATTCGGACATTGAATGTCGGCGCTTGTACCTGCGCCTTGGCCCGTTAACGGGTATTGATTTTGACCGTCGGCGGGCTTTAAAAATTTAGCGTCGGTCAACTGGTCCTCCCACAGGGGGGATGTTGTTTTGCCCGAAGCATCGAACGCGTAAACGGTGTCGCTCTCGTCAGCCACGTAAAGAACGTTTTTAGTGCCTTGGCCGGGGATGTTCACATTGGTCACATAAAGCGGTTGGGCAAAAACGTAAGCGTTCGTCGGGAACTGCGCGAGTCGGCCAAAGTTGCCGAAGCTTACCGAGCCCAGCATCCCCGGTTGCGGAGTCAAATAAGTTTCATTTGAATCGAGATTGGTGCGCATGTTGTTGTAGCTACGAGTGAAAACGCCTTGGTGTGGATTCGGCGCGGGCGCCGGGGCTGGTGTGGGAGCGCGATTCGATCCGTTATGACCAAGCGCCGGCCAAGCAAAAATTAAAATCAAAAAAATAACAATTTCGCGCATCAAACGCTGACCCATATGTTCTCCAAATTTAAAATCTTGTCGTCTGAATACCCGGATGGTACAGAAATTCAAAAAGAATTTCGACTGTTATAAAATTAACAGACTGGCGATTTTCTACATGGTCACACCGCGGTCTAATGATGAGCTCAAAACTTGCAGTAGCGATTCACTCATGTCGAATTTGAAGACGAATAGAAAACAGAAGGCTTTTCGGCGCGTCACATTGTCTAGCATTTTGACAGTGCTGACTTTTTTTGCCTCCTTTGCTTTTATCGCGATTACAGTTCAGGCGCGAACGCTTATAAAACATTCGGAAAATTGGTCGCGTAACCCGCTCGATCAATATTCTGTTGCTTGCCGAGAACGTGTTTTGCGCGAATTAGGGTGGAGTATTGAAGAAGTTCCAAACCTTTCTCAGCCAGAATATTTTCACGATCCGCAATGTTACGATACCGTTCAACCGCACGGTTGGCGCCCGCATAATATATTGAAGCTGCCCTCGAATTACTGGCAGCAAATTCAAACAGATCAACTCGCGCGGCTACCGGCTCATCATCCGCCCGTTGTGACCGTCAACGACATATTGAACTGGGCTCTTCAAGACGATGGCAGTCGTTGCACGTTTCAGCAAAAATATAACCGCGCTATTCATGCGACAGTGAATTATCTTCGGCATAGATTGGATTTGAATAATGGTTGGAAGGCGCCGCTACATCATGACTGGCAGTTTTGGTGGCCATTCTTTACAAAACGCGACATTGCTCTGGGATTGCGGCATGTGATCCCCTATTGGCATGTTGTACAGTGTGTGACTCCCGGTGGAGACGAAGGCACAAATATATGTTACGAGCCGGACCACGCGCATTTGAGCCGGGCATTTCACAGTCTTGCCCACAATTTTGTGTTTGCCGATTGTCGTGAGGGAATGCAGGTGACTCAGTATTTGGCGTTGGCTCGTGTTTTCGGATCGTCTTTATCTCAAGCGTTTGCGCGCGATCCGGTTCAAATGAAAAACGGTAAGGCACTTGATAACGGATTTTATTTGGGCCCGGATGCGGAGAGTTCGCACAGTGTTTTATTTAGCGGGTCTGTCAACGGAACGTTGGTGACCTCGCAGGGTGGTCAAATTTCTCTGACGATGGACCCGACCGGTGTTTCGCGAGCGCGAATTGGTTCTGAAGCTTTCGTGGGCACGATGGGTGAAATCGACAGCGTAAGACCTAATCTGATCGACGACCCCAATAACGCCACTGAAAATTTTATTGTTTATAGTACAGACTCAGACGCACTTCATTCACTCATCCAGCGTGGCGGGGTGCCGGGTTTTGATCGATCGCTAAAGCAAATTTGGCATGACGCCGAAGTTTTGCGTGCTGAAATCGGAATCAAAAATGGTAATGGCGATAAAGTTCTTCAATATTTAGAAAATTACGAGCGAGCCGGTGATCTTTTGCCGACGCGGACCATCCCACCATTCATTTTGGCTCTTACGCCCGATAATAAAATACCGTTGGTGGCGCGGACGTACTGGCAATTGGCTCGGTGGCTCAATGATCCATTTTTTCGCGACACACTTATTTTTGTTCAGCCAGTCGGACTAAAATCGATAGCTTATCATATTATGCGGCTCGCGCGGATAAATCCGCGAACGCCATTTATGATTCGGTTGAATTTCGATCCCGATACTCTACAGGGTGCCGTGTTTGATCACTGGTTGAAGACGAAACTCGATCAGTGCGGGCACACCAATCAACAGTAACAGTTAATTAACAATTTTTAGGTTGTCGACGCGGCATGACCGAAATTGTATGTTGAGGATGTGATTCATTTAAGTTTAGCGCATTGCCACGCCTATTAAACCCATGCAAAAAACAAATTCGGGGCGGGGGCAATTTGCGAAGTACATCTCACAAACTCAATTCACAAAATAGTCCTCGCAAGATTTTGAAAATGGGGATTAAAGAAAAAAGTTAAACAACAAAGACAAAGAGGGGGGACCGAATGGGGCTACAACAGAGAATTAAACAATTATGTGTCGGAGCGGGGCTCGGTGTTGCAGCATTGGCTCTTACAGCATGCG
>JAJYHS010000288.1:8162-9980 GCA_021784635.1 bacterium | reverse complement strand
GGCTCGGCTCAATTCCGAACTTGTTGTCTCTGAAGGTACGGTTGAAGGCGTTGACGCTTCTAACGTCGTGCCCGCCGAAGCAAAAACTGCGGCAAAAGAATCCGCGAAGCCGGCCAAAGAAACAGGAACGACGGCCACCGGCGATAAAAAATCATAAAATTGAATCCAGCCAATAGTTCACTCCACGTTGGAATCGACGAAGCGGGTCGCGGATGTCTTGCTGGGCCTGTTTATGCTGGGGCCGCGATACTATTGCCTGAAAATTTAAACCATCCTTATTCCGAAAAAATCCGGGATTCGAAAAAATTGTCCGCCCATCAGCGGGAAGAACTGTTCAAATGGCTACAAACTAACCACCGCATTGGCATTGGATTTGCCACTGTTGAAGAAATTGAACGGTTTAACATTTTAAATGCGTCGTTAATGGCGATGCAGCGAGCTTTCGATAATCTGTCGCTGAGCATAGATGAACTGCAGAAATGCCACGTTTTTGTGGATGGCAACCAGCCGATAAAAGGGTTCAAGTATCCGCAAACGACGGTAGTGGGTGGCGATGATTCCATGAAATGTATTTCGGCGGCATCGATTGTCGCGAAGGTTTCGCGTGACCATGAAATGAGTCGACTAGATGGTATTTACCAAGGTTACGGGCTTGCCGGACATAAAGGTTACGCAACCGAAGTCCACCGAGCCGCCATTAAAAAGTTGGGCCCAACCGAAATTCACCGCAAAACCTTTGGCGGCGTACGCGAATTCATCCGCAGTTAATGCCAATTCATTTATTAATAATTGTACACAGTTCAACACGCGCATAAAGGGCTTGAATGCCGAAACTGTTGCCATTCGACACTTCGAAAAACTGGGAGCAGTGTTGATATGCCGAAACCTCCCTACGGTTTTTTCTGAAATTGATTTGGTTTTTTTATCAGCCGATCGCGAAATTTGGTTGGTTGAAGTCAAACTCGTCGCGCACGACGAACTTATATTTGCACGTCCGGTAAAAAAACAACAAATGCAAAGGCTCAAACGACTTATCGATCGATGGATTGAAAGCGTCGACAAACCGGTTCGGTTTCATCTCGCTGCGGTGAATCATGAGAATGAGGTCCTGGTCTTTGAAGACTTTCTTTCATGAATATGAAAGACTTAGAGACATGCAGTTGTACAATTCACGTTTTCGCTTTGGAGCGGCAATTTTGTTCATTGTTGGAGCTGTATTACTAACGGCCCCCGCGGCTAGCGCCGAACAACCGTCTCCAGGACGCGAATTTATCATGAGCTGTACCTACGGCGTGATGGCGGGCACCCTTGTTGGCGCGGCAACACTTGCATTTTCAAGTTCGCCGGCAAGCAACTTGCAGAATGTTGCGCGTGGCGCTTCTATCGGGCTTTACCTAGGCATCGCGCTCGGCTATTACACGGCCTATTTATTGCCAAAACAAATTGAGCAGCAGCAACAAAATTTGATTAATAGTGAAACGAACGGCAGTGTTTCATCGGATGACTTTCAATTTTTTCCGTTTCTTGCCTATGACCGAATGAATCACACAGAACGACCCGGTCTTGGGTTTTCGTGGCAATTCTAGAGCCGGGACACTGGCGCAGCACATTAACCAAAATTAAATTTAAAATTAAACCCAATTTGCCGGTAACCGCCCAAATTAAATTCTTGCATGATTTTGAGAATGACACAGTTGCCGGGCAGTTTGACGTCCATTGAATAATCTTCGCTTTGAAATAAAAATCGTGTACCGGGCAAAATCGCATAGTTGAAATCGCCAACTAATTTTATGTAGTGACCCGCGTAGCCAATGCCGG
>JAJYHS010000288.1:0-8152 GCA_021784635.1 bacterium | reverse complement strand
GGTTGATCGCAGTGTCAAGATTTTCGCCGACGATGTAATAGTCGTTATAAACAATCTCAAAAAAATTATTTAGCATTGTTGTATATCGAACTCGAGACGACCAATTTGATATGTGAGCGTAGGGATAATAGTCGACAAGAGTATTGGTATCGAATTGGCGCGTTCGTAAGTCAAAAAGCCCCCGTGCGTCTGACCACGGCCGAGGATCGAGCGATGCCGGCAGACTCGCATCGTGAAAATCGTAACCTTCACTCAATCGAAACGTCATAAACCGAAAATAGTTTGGAACGGTCGTGCCGTCGGGGAGTTTCACGTATGTTTTTCGCGTTAAATAGTTACTTAGAACAAATGTGGTGTAATTTTCATCGAAAAAACGGTCGAGGTAATCGAATTGTACTTTTGAACTTCCGGTAAAATCGGCGTTCGAAATCGGCTCATCGCGGCGCCAGATCGGTTCATTCGCAAAATTCCCGAAAAATAAATTAGCAGGGTTTTGCTGCCACGGTATCCATGAGTAAATTATTTCAGGGACGATACTGTGTTTATAACGGGTTGAGTGACCGTTGTTTGGGCCATATACGGCGCTGTATTCGGTGCGCGCCGAAACCGTCGCTTTAAGATACCGTCTCGTCGCGTTTTGCGAATAGTTAGGTACGGGTGTGTTTGGTTTGGCGTTAAAAAAGTAATCCATTTCATCGTAGGTCAAACTCGGGTCCACATCTAAAAAGTGGCTGACGTGAAACGGATAACTGATCGATGGTTTGAAGATAAATCTTTGGCCTGTCCGGATTTGATCAATATTCGGGTCGAAATTGGTGCAATCGGCGACATTGGGGTCACATCGATCGGTTGGGACAGTCCGTCCATTTGGGCCGTCGTACGCGGTGTCGAAAGAATAATCTTGGCGGGCAAAGTCATCATAACTGAAATTCATATTGTAAAACAAATTCGTGTGGCCAAGTTCGGTGTCAATAAGTGAATAGTCAATTTCAGGGAACCGGTTAACGGCATCGTTGTTTGAAGCCGTGGCGTCGGCTTTAAGCAAATTGACATAATACGCCGCCTGAATGCTCATGTTCTGCCGTTCGGTATTTTTTGTGACTGAAAATTCGTTTACAAAAGCGGGGTCACCCCATACCGGCATGTCGAGATAATAATCGCGCGGATAGCGCAAATCGCTAGCCAGATTAAGATCGATACGATTCACATAATTGTCAGGCAAATTTATGAGCTGATGATAGCTGAGAAAGCCGCGATCCATGGTTTTTGTGGCGATGTATTGACCGCCGCCTGAGTTCACGTAGGTATCGGTAAACATGTGATCACGAACATGCGCCATTTCAAGTTGGCCCTTGCTGTGGTTCCCCAAGTTGTAACGATATTCAATATTTTGCTTAAGCCCGAGTTTCGAGTAATTGTTTAAAGTGAACGTCGCATCTTGACTTCTCGAGATGGCCCAAAAGTAGGGGAATCCGGTTTCTACCCCCCACGACGAAAACCCAAAAAGCGGTGATAAAAATCCCGATTGCCGCTTGGTTTTGAGCGGAACGGCCAGCCAAGGGAGGGCCAAAATCGGAAAGTCGCCGACTCGCAATATTGGAAATTTAATACGGGCATAACCGCCGAGACGGGCTTTGATTTCACTGCCTGAAAAGCTCCAAGCCGGAGGGCAGGTTACGCACGAAGTGAATTGTGCGTTAATGGCATCGTAATCGACATTTGATTTCTTTTTTATCAGTTTGCCAAGAAACAATACGTTACCCGACTCAACCGATCCATCCTTGAATTCACCCGTTTTAGTTTCGTAATTATAGCGGATTGATTTTGCTTCAATGTACGTTTTTGGATTTCGAATCTGAACGTTACCGGCCGCAGTAATTTCGTGGGTTAAAGTCGACACGGAGGCTTCATTGCAACGCAGATCTTCGTTTTGATAATGCAAATGCACATGCCCGTTCAGTTGCAATGTATGGGTGTCTTCATTTCGCGAAATCGTGTCTGCGGAAATAGTCAACCCCGTGTGACGTGAAGGCGCTTTCGATTGATCGTGCTTTTTAAACGGGCGAGCAAAAACATTCAACGCTAGAAAAAAAACAAATGCCGCCGCTAGAACAGCTGCTACGCCTACAGTTGCGACTCGCGTTGAATACTCCCGGACGAACGGCCTGTGTTGCATTCTTCAATCTTGTCTAACAATGTGGGCCGACTCAACCAAAATTTACGCTTAAAACCAAGCTTCACTTCGTTTTCATCACGAACACGCCGTCCCAGTCGATGGGAGGCGGCGTCGCGAGAAATTTTTGGCAGCGTTCGACGTAGAGCTTTGCGGCCAAGTCATCGGGGCGGCACTGAACGGCTCGTTCGAACTGTGCGATGGCAGATTTAAAATTCTTTTCGTGATACAGCTCGTACCCGGCACGAAAATAGTCGGCCATCTTCAGCACGGTTTTTTCAACTTGATTTTCTCCGAGCAGCTCATAAATTTTCACGGGCTGTATTTTACCTTTAACGCGAACCCAGTCGAGCTCACGACAAAAAAAGTCGTTTTTAACGTCGGCGTAGGTCGATTCGCTGATGATGATATGAGTACCGTATGTTTTATTAATCCCTTCAAGGCGCGATGCTAAATTGACGGCGTCACCCATGACGGTGTAATTGCGCACCGTTTGAGACCCCATGTTGCCGACGTTACAATCGCCCGTGTTGAGGCCGATGCCGATGTTGATCTCAGTCCGTCCCTTTTTTCGAAATCCGTCGTTTAATTTAGCTAAACACTCAAGACTCTGGAGGGCGCACCGGCACGCGCAATGACCGTGATCGGCATAGTGAATTGGGGCGCCGAAGAAGGCCATAATGGCGTCGCCCATGTATTTATCGAGCGTCCCCTTATTTTTAAATACGATCTCAGTCATGGGAGTGAGGTAGCTGTTCAGCAATTCGCTGAGTGCGAGGGGGTCGAGTTTTTCAGAGAGTGTTGTAAAACCGCGCACATCCGAGAAAAAAACGGTAATGCGTTCTTTTCGACCGCCAAGTTCGAGATTTTTCGGGTCTTTCAAAACCTCGTTCACAATAGCCGGCGAAACATATTTAGAAAAAGTCCCTCGCAGCTCCCGTTTAGCGCGCTCCTCGGTGAAGTATTTGTAAAACGTTAAGACCAAATACATCATAAGAACTTCGATAATTGGAAGTTCAATTGAAACCACAAGACCCTGGCCAAATAAAAATTGCTTGTCGATAAATAAGAGGCTTGCAAGAATCGCCCCCGTGATAACGATCCCGGTTAATGCTCCGAACTGAGCCAAAACTCCGGCAAGGCAAACTCCGAGAATTAAAAGAAACCAAGGCATGTAGAGATGCTCACGCGCGTCGTGACGAAGAAAATCATGTTGAAGTAAATTCCCCAAAATGTTGGCGTGTATTTCAACGCCGGGGTAATCGCCGCCAAAAGGCGTGTCACGTATGTCGTTGATGCCGATTGCGGTCGCGCCTAAAAATAAAATTTTGTTTTTAAAAAAACTGGCCTTCGAAACCTGCCGCGTTTCGAGCACGTACTTACCGCGCTTGAGAATTCGTTGTGTGACCGTGACATTCGGATTCGAGTTGTCGAGCATATCCGCAATCGAGGCGTAGGGGTACATATGATCAGGGCCGGCGTAGTTAATCATCATGGCCCCGCTTGGGTTTACCGGGATGTCAAACAAAGTGTTACCGTTGTGGTCGGTAATGGCGAAATGCTTTACCCCAACGACGCCGGATAAATCGGGCAAATTGCCAATTTGAATTTCAGTTTGGCGATCGGTGGCAGTGAGGTAGGTTTGCAGCGCCAGAGACGGCATATAACGGCTGCCCGTACGGGCGATCAAATACGTGTTTCGAATTATACCGTCACTGTCGAGATCGGCGTTAAAAAATCCGGTATTTTCACCGCGCGATTGGATTTCAGGAATATTCATTTTCCATGTTTTTGCGTTCAATACAAAATTGGCCGGTGCGCTTGACTGAAAATCGGCGCGCCAATCTTCGAATGTCCGGGCCGTCAAACCGGCAACTTGGCTCTTCAACTGTGCCCAATTCTGTTTAAGAATCTTCGCGACGGGGTCGCGCTGTGGAATCAAAAAATCCGAATCGCAAAAATTCAACTCGGCGTTAAGGACTTTTTTATTCAATACATACTGTTCGGCCGCAGTTTTCGGTATCGGGTAGCGGTTGCGAACGGACGCGGCGATCTGCGCGAGCTGATATTCGTAAAGTTTTGTAAACTGTTGCGGAAAATCGATTTCATTTTCAGCTATCACAACAAGCGGTTTGCTTTGTTCTGAAATCGCGTTAGATAACGGGGAGTGGTGGTAAATGGCGTCGTAACAGGGGTCAATATATCCAGGGTGATCGGCGCCTACGCCATGCTTGAAAAATCCACCTAAAATAAATTTAGTTTTGTTTTTGCCGACAAAATCAGCGAATTTTTTGTCGCTGTCGGTTTTGTTCAAAATTTTTTGAATGTCGGCATTAACAACCCCCGGCAGGCGGGTCTCTCGGCGGAGTACTTCCACCAAATGAAGCGCCGGGCGGCGCGTGGGTTCGCTCCACACGGCGTCCGCGGCAATAATTTTCGCGCCGTAATGGAATGTATTTTGTAGCGCGCGAGCGAGAATTGCGCGTGGCCATGGCCAGCGTCCTACGATATCAAGAGAACGCCCGTCGATTGCCAAAATCGCAATTTGCGGGTCAACGGGTTTTGGGCCGCGCAATCGAAACCGTGCGTCAATGAAATTTTGATCAATGGCCTGTAGCGCTTGCATGAACAATGAACGAGACGGTTGCAGCCGGCCGTCATAGTAAGATTTCGCAATCAACGCCGAAATTATTGCGAGATATATTCCGACCGCTAAAGGCGAGACGAGTTTGTGCAACAAGCCCTTAAATTCAAAACGGGCTTTATTACTGTTATTCTCGTTGCTTAACTTAGAGCTCATCGTGCCGCTGAAACTCCGGTGGAATCTGGACTTAAAATTTTACCCGAATGTCTGTTAGCATGATAGTGTGATCACGCAGATATGGACAGGCGGTTCACGCCTCGACCATTGTCAGGGGGATTCGACATGGATGCGAAAGTCGAAAATCGGGATGGAATTTTTGTTGTGAGCCTTATCGGGCAAATGGATTTCGAAAGTGCGGATACGCTCAAGTCTCAGTGCCTAGAGAAGTTCGCCGAGAAAAAAATCATTTTCAATTTGCAGGATCTTAGTTTTGTCGGTTCAAGCGGTATTACTCCGTTTCTCGAACTCCTTACGACACTTTCGAAGAAAAACGGGCAAAGTTTTAAAATTTGCGCGGTAAGGGCCGAATTCATGCGTTTATTCGAATCAAGCCCCGTCGACGGGATCGAAATTTATCGGGATGTGAAAGACGCCGAGCGCGCCTTTTCTCACAGCGAAGCCCAGGCTCTGGACAGAATCAAACCTTTCGGCCTCAAACTGACGATCGACTAAGCTTTTCGTTGAGTTCGCGAATCTCGATTCGCTGCTTGTTGCATGCCACACTCAATTCTTGATTGAGCCGTTGCAGTGAGGCCTTTTGCTCAGTCAAGTTCTCGACTTTCGCCTGCTTTTCGCTCCAGAGGGCTTGTAAGCTTTCGACTTGTTCATTAAGGGCTTCTTGCGTCTCTCGCAGATGATCATTTTGCTTTTTATAGTCTTCAATTTGCGAAATCTTCTCTTGGAGTTCGACGGCAAGCTGTTTGCTTTCGCTGCGGTATTTGCCGAGTAACGCCTGTGTTTCGTGAAGTTCAGTTTCAAATTGTTCCCGTGACTCTTGTTCGCGGCGATTCGCGACCACCAATTCATTTTCGAGACGGTAACGGTCGGTTTGAAGCCGGTCAAATTCCTTCAGCCGCTCGCCGAGTACACGATTTTGCTCCATCAGCATTTCGTTCTCGCCGTTAAGGTCTTTAATCTTGGCCTCAAATGACTCGGTCAGATCGCGAATTTCACGTTTGTGATTTTGCCCTTGCTCGGTGATGTACTCGGTCGTTTCATTCAAATTTTGCCGTAACCCGGCGACAAGCGCTTCTTGTTGCGTCAAGCGACTTTTCAAAGCGTCGAATTCTCGACGAAATTTAGGGAGAGTTATTTTAATATTTTGCCGGTATTTACGAAAACGATTCACAATTTTTTCGTAACTTGTGAGTTCGTCGTCGAACTTTTGTTTAGCCGAACGATTGGTTTGAAACAGTTCGGCGTAACGGACTTCGAGAACCCGAATTTGCTCTTTGAGTTCGGCAATCTCTTGATCGCGGCGCGCGCGTTCGTTGGCAACCCCCGCGTTTTTGTGCGTCAAACGTTTGGTTTGCTCTTTGAGAATTAAAATTTGATCCTTTAAATTTTCGTGACGGTCTTTGTAAGTTTGGGATTCGGCCGTGCTCTCTTTTACCTTTTCTTCAAGAAATGAAATCCGGCGCAGCGATACGGTTAGCCGCGCCATAAGATCTTCATTTTGCTGAATCACGGCTTCCATCGCGCTTGATTGCAAAATGGATTCCGGCAGATCCGCTAGATCGATGGGATCTGGTAATTGGTCGGGAGTGTTCGGTAATGATACAGGACCTCGACCGTTTATTTCGGCCTCAGTAAAATTTAAGTCTAGTGAGGTTTCAAACGTTCCTTGCGCCATCGGGCGGCTCCTTCCGCACGTAAACTGATTTCTAATAAAATTGTCTCAAATTCGTACAATTCTTGTCAAAAAATGGTGGATGAAATTGTGCGTTACGCTCAAATCGCGACCTAAGTCTGCCGAATAGAAAAAATATGGATGCAAAAAAGATCGATTTTCGCGCACTCGAAGAGCAACGAACCCAGGCGCTAAGAAAGGAACTGCAGACGCGATTGCGCTCGCGCCAGGCGGGCAAGGATTCAACTTTGCGCCGCGAAGTCCTCAGTCGAGTCGTTGATGCGCGTTATGAAGAAGCCGATCTTGTTCTTGACGAATTCGTTTCGTTAAAACGCATGTACGCGGCCTTTATCAACCGGGGGACGCCGCATGTTCAACACGCAAAAGACCTTATCAATGCGATTCGACTTAAGCGCGACTTCCCCAACTTGAGTCAATTGCCCATGACCAAACAACAAGAAATTTTAGATCATGCCGTTAGCCACTTCGAAGAATTGAAAATGACGCTCAAAATGATCGAACATATCAGCCGTGAAGAAATCGTTCGGGATTTGCGTTCTACGGTTTGGGTTATACGCTGCATGGTCTATTCGCTTGCGGCCATCGTTGCCGTGGCGTTTCTGTTGGATTTCAACCACGGCCTTCGAGAAATCTGCTGGCGCATGTTTAATGATTACACCAACAAACTATTCGAGCTTCTTAGCCGGCATCTTTAAACTCTTGTAAGACGGCTTTTTTGAATCCGTTACTTATCTAACAGACTTCTCAGCATCCACGCGGTTTTTTCGTGAACTTGCATTCGTTGAGTGAGTAAATCAGCCGTAGGCTCATCGTGGACTTCATCGACAAGTGGGAATACTTCGCGGGCGGTCCTAACCACCGCTTCTTGGCCGTCAATAAGTGTCGCAATCATTGACTCGGCGTTAGGAACTCCACGAATTTCTTTTATCGAGGATAACTCAGAAAATTCCGCGTAGGTACCGGGTGCCGGGAACCCTAATGCGCGAATTCGCTCGGCTATAAGGTCAACGGCAAGCGCCAATTCCATGTATTGTTGTTCAAACATAAGGTGCAGTGTTTGAAACATTGGGCCTTTGACATTCCAGTGAAAGTTATGCGTTTGGAGGTATAACGTGTAGGTATCAGCTAAAAGTTTCGACAAACCGGAGACGATATTTTTTCGATCGCGCTCACCAATCCCAACATTGATTTCTTTCATTGTGGTGACCTCCCTTTAGTGGCAATAGCACAATATTTAGCATGATTTGAATAGGTGAGCTAGTGCTTCGCCTTTTCAAGGGCAGAATGAACGGCGTCTAAAACCGGAATTAAGCTGCCACGGGTGAGCATCCTGTCGTTGACAAAAAAGGTTGGGGTGCCTTTGACACCGGCTTGGGCGCCCAATTGGGCTTGCGCGCGAATCGCCGCATCGGCTGCTGTGCCGGTCACGCAACTTGAAAAATATTGTTCATCGACGTTGTGGGCT
>JAJYHS010000208.1 GCA_021784635.1 bacterium | reverse complement strand
GAGCTCGATCGTAATGACCCACCTCAAAGTTTTATTGGGTTTGCGAAGAAATACATCAAACCACTTACAGCTGAGAGTCTGCGCGCGCTAGCCATGACGATATTGTGGACGCTCGTGTTTATTGTGCCCGGTATTTTTAAATATGTTCGCTATTTTTTGGTGGGATATGTCGTCGTGGCTGATCCGGAATACGAAGCCGGTAACGTCGATGCGCTGAAGGAGTCTAACCGGTTAGTCAAAGGTATCACGATCGAACTGTTCATATTCGTTGTCATTTTGATATTTCTTGACAGTTGGCAATCAACTCTGCGAGAACACGACCCCTTCACCACGGCTCCTGTGGTCGCTGCGCTGGCTACTGTTGTATTTTTCTTTTTGAATTATTATGCCAACGTCTTTCTTTTCATGCTATATCAGTCGCGCAAGTTGCGCTTGGGTCATTCGGTGACCGCCGAATCTTGAAGCAAGGGAGCCAAAATGGGTTTAATGTTTAAATGGAAAGATATTAAAAATCGCGATCGCGGCCTAACATTTGACGATGTCCTCATCATACCTCAGAAATCGGATGTACGATCGCGGCAGCAGCCGGAACTGTCGACACGATTGACCAAGAAACTTCGCATACAAAAGCCGTTTATATCGGCAAATATGGATACTGTAACAGAAGCCAACATGGCCATTGCCATGAACAAAGAAGGCGCAGTTGGAATTCTTCATCGCTTTATGTCGATCTCTGATCAAGTGCACGAAGTGCAAGCGCTCAAAGCATCGGGTGCAACCATCGTTGCGGCTAGTGTCGGGGTAAATGGCGATACCCGAGACCGTGCGAAAGCACTTGTCGATTCGGGAGTAAATCTTTTAACAATCGACATTGCACATGGACATTCCGTAGCGATGCTTGAGACACTCAAATGGCTTAAAGATACTTACCCTTCAATCGAAGTAATAGCCGGTAATATCGCAAGCCCGCAAGCGGCACGCGATTTATGCGAGGCCGGTGCCGACGCTATTAAGGTTGGCATTGGCCCTGGTTCGATGTGTACAACACGAATTATTACGGGTTGCGGTGTTCCGCAATTAACGGCGATTGCGTTGTGCGCCGAAGTTGCGATCGACATGGGCGTACCCCTAATAGCGGACGGCGGAATTAAAACATCCGGCGACATTGTAAAGGCACTTGCGTGCGGGGCGGACAGCGTTATGCTTGGCTCATTGCTTTCAGGCACGCTTGAAACTCCCGGCGCAATTCGGCACGGCAAAAAGCAATATCGCGGGATGGCCTCAAAAGCCGCGCAAGTATCATGGCGTGGTGAAGTCCCGGAAGGGATGGCTCCCGAAGGCGAGTCGACCTATGTCGCAATCAAAGGTCACGTGAGTGATATTGTTCGTGAACTCGCTGGCGGCGTGCGATCGGGGATGAGTTATATAAACGCTCTACGTGTCGAAGAAATCCGCGAACACACCCAATTTATTGAGATGTCGCCGCTCGGTTTACGTGAATCTCATGCCCACGGACTCTAATTTACCCATTGGTGTATTTGATTCGGGGCTCGGAGGTCTGACTGTTCTTCGCCACTTGAGCAAGCGGTTTGCTAACGAAGACTTTATTTATCTTGGCGACACAGCTCGCATTCCATACGGCTCAAAATCGCCGCGCACAATTCAAAAATATTTGGCCCAAAACCTCGCGTTTTTTACACGCATGCCGGTTAAGGCTGTCGTCGTTGCGTGCAATTCCGCGTCGACTCAAGTTTCGCTTGTGAACAGTACTGTTCCGATTTACGACGTAATTACCCCCGGAGCACTTCGCGCTTCAATAACCAGTAAGAATTCTCGCATTGGAGTCGTTGCCACCCGCGCGACAGTCATGAGCGAATGTTACCCCAAAGAAATTCATAAATTGAAGCCAGGAGTTCAGGTTTTTCAACAAGCATGCCCGCTGCTTGTTCCGCTTGTAGAAGAAGGCTGGGATGACGACCCGATCACGAATCTCATCGTGTACCGCTATGTTTCACCGCTTCTGACAGCCAATATCGACACTTTGATATTAGGCTGCACGCATTACCCGATTTTGAAAAATACATTTGCTAAAGTTTTAGGCGCGCGCGTGCAAACGGTGGATTCGGCCGAATCGATAGGCGATTTAATTGAACGCGATTTTCAATTGCATAAGTTACCGGTTAAAGAAGCCGGAACTGGCGGCATAATTCGTCTATTTGCAACAGACATCTCAGACACATTTGAAACACTTGCCAAGCGCATCTTAGGGCCGGCAACAATCGTACAACTTGAACTCGCCGAAATTTAAATATGGTTTCGAATTAATCAGCAACCGGCCCGGTCAATTTTACCTGCCTGTCAAAAATCGTAACAGTCGCGGCGCGAGTGCCAATTTGATATATTAGCGGCGCTTCGTTAATGACCGATTTTTAAAGGAGTCTTATATGACGACCTTTTCGCTTCGCAAACTTTTAACTCTGACGCTGTCCACTTCAATTTTGTTTTCGATTCCCATCACGCCTCGCGCTGAGGCCGAAGGAACTCAAAACGCTCCGGCAATTACCGAGTGCCCAAAAATACTTTTAGGGGGCCCGTTTCCGACCCTCGTTAGGCAGATTGTCGAGTCCGATCCATCCGAATCAGGCATTTTGTCAGTTTTGGTCTCGGGCGGATTAATCTCTTCCCGTTTGTTTCGCGAAGCGGTTGCGTCGGTACTTGCTGACCACGGCGTGGTGACTCCGATTTCAAATAGTTTCAAATCTCATAGGCTATATGTGAAAAATCTGATGCGATTTGTGACCAACCTCAACAGCGGCGACTCGAAGGCAAAACTGTTTGATTTTATGGTGAACGTTTTGAATAAAGAGCGATTTATCGCCAATCAAAATATGTTCAAGGCAAGCCCCGCTTCAGTTGTACGCGGTCATCAAGTCGCGCTGCTTGTAAACACGCTCATACAAAAAGGCGACCAACCGGCATTTAGACAGACATACATAGATGTTGCTGAAAATGCGGTGGCATCTTTTGCGCTGTCTGCGGCCACAGACTTGACTCGTGTTTTAGATAAAACAAAAAATACCACTTCTCGCGCCATACTAAAAATCGCCAGCACACTCGCCGGCGGAAGTTTATTGGGCGCCATTTGGGGTCATTTTCACGGTGGCGGTACAAATGCCGCAAGAGACGCGTCAACCGGTTTGATGCTTGGGGCTTACGGTTTTATGGCCTACGCTGCACGACGAACCTTTAATCGATATTATTCCGTTTCAGGTTATAACGTTAATGCGGTCATGCTTCGACACAAAGCTCAAGCCCGCGTACGCGAAATTGCGCAATTATCAAATGACGATTTCGAGCATTTAGAAAAGGCACTTGATGATTTAGGTGAAGTTACGATGACAATGCTCGGGTCAAATGCCTGTAAAACCGCTAAGACTTGTGAGCTGCCGCCGATTGAACTCGCGTATTTAGGCGAAGTTGAGTCCGTCGAAATTAACGGTTGGATAAATCGATTAAAGCAAATCAGTTCGTACGAAAGAATTCGAAGCAACAATAACACCGTAGGCGTATTTAAGAACGGTAGTTTTACTTTTAGTGAATCATTTATTAATAATTTACGAGCCGTCGAGTATGACACGGAAAACAGTACCGCCCAGAGTAATTTGGTCACTTCGATTCGTAGTACGCATAAGGTTGCCATCCAATCTGAAAAAACGATGACTGCCCTTTTAGGGTTACTATCAAGACGCATAAAAACAATTCGGACAGCAGTCAAAATATTTCGCCGGCAAGTTGCGGCAGCGGGTCCAGACCGGTTGACACAAAACCTAAAATATCAAATTTTACAATCGCGACTCGACCAGGTTCTTACGGAAATAAGCAAAATAAAATTAGAACGGCCAATATATCGAACGGCGATAGACCGGCGCGAACAAATTGCCAAATTGACTGCAAATTGGCTTCGCGACATTCCATCAGATTCACCTGCTGGAGTTATATCTGAGGCTGAAACCACTTGGCAATGGCGCGCTTTTGCCAAAAAAGTTCGAAAGGACATCGAACATATAAACAAGTTTGATATGGAGTTTAATCCGTCGACGGCGAATGCGTCTGGGCTGAATGTAGTTCACCGCCCTCTTGGTCGCGTATCGGCATCCATGCGGTGAGTGACGAGCGCATTGCGACGTCAACTTTCATATCGATCGTTGTGGTCCAAGAGCGCGGAATAAAAATGGTGAGCCCGCCGATTTGATACGCGAGTGGCACAAAAACTGCCACTCGATCTTCTTTTGTCACCTGTTTGGGTAAATCGTTTAAATTTTGGCGCGTTACAAAACCCACAAACTCGGCGGCAAAGCCAGGGATTCGAACAACCACAACTTGGCGCTCAACTTTGTGTTCCGGTGAAAAATAATCCGAAAGACTTTTGAACGCCGAATAAATGCTCTTAACAATTGGTACGTTTTTAAATGGCAACTCGAAAGCCGTCATAATTTTGCGCGCAAACGGCACGGCCGTAAATAATCCCATTGCGTAAATGATGACAATGCCGAGAATCAGACCGAGGCCCGGAAAATAAATATGGCTGGGCAAGACTTCACGTGCCGCGTCTTCGGTCCAATGCAAAAACGAAAACAAAATAACGACAGTTAAACCTGCAGGCAGGAGAGTGAAAACGCCGCGCAAGAAATGTTTCGAAAACTGTTTCATAATGTAACCCCGTTAAGAATGTACTCTTTCAACGGCTCTCGCAAGTTATATTGGCTGGACATCACGTACCCATAGGCACCGACATCCAAAATCGCCAACCGGTCCCCGGCTTTTATATCAGACGGCATCACGCGTTTGTAACCTAAAACATCGGCGCTTTCACAAATCGGTCCGACAATATCAAAAACCTGAGTGCGCCCGTCGGATGATTTAGCTGCTGTTCGGCCACCAATCCGAAGAATGCGATGATGGGCCTCATAAAGTGCGGGGCGCATAAGCGCGTTCATCCCCGCATCAACAATGACAAAATTTTTATACGGCGTACGTTTCACATACTGAACTTCGGTAATCAAGGCGCCAAACCGCGCGATCAAAATACGCCCTGGTTCAAAATCAATTCGGTTTACAATCGAAGGCACTTCAGTTTCTATCATTTTGCCATAGGCCGCGATTAATTCTTCGTCTTTCGCCAAATCGGCACTTAAATAGTCAATACCAACGCCACCACCTACATCAAATGACGTCAGCGTAAACCCTTGCGTATTTAATTGTTGCCAGAGCTTGAAGGTCTTTCGAATGGCTTGGCGAAATGCCACAAGGTCGCGAATCTGCGAACCGATATGCAGGGTCAGGCCTTGCAGGGTAAGCACGTTCGCATGAGTTTTTAATATTTCAACCGCATTTGGAATTTCAGAAAAATCAAAACCAAATTTATTTTCGTGAAATCCGGTACGGATATACGGATGAGTATCAACTTCGATATCAGGATTCATCCGGAGCGCGACTCGGGCCTGCTTTTTTGCCTGTGCCGCCAGATCAGCGATTCGTTCAAGTTCAGGCAAACTCTCAACATTGAGTTGATGAATATTCATTTCAAGCGCCGCCGAGATTTCATCCGCCGTCTTGCCCACGCCTGAGAAAATCATCTCTTCGGGGGTAAATCCAGCTTCGTGCGCGCGCCTCATTTCGCCCGCAGAGACCAAGTCGACCCCTAAGCCACATTCATGTAAAGCTTTGAGGATCTCAAGGTTATTGTTCGATTTCATTGCAAAATGAATATGTGCATTCGCAGGTAGAGAGCTTTTAAATTTGGCAACTCGACCACGAAGGCCGGCCAGATCATAAACATAAAACGGCGTTGGCAATTGGCTTAGTTTAGGATGGGCATAAAAGGGATTTGCCATAGTTAGTTGCTCGAGCTCTTTTTTAAAATAAACTGTAGTCCAACTAAAAATTCATACTTTTGAAAAGTGAAGCCAGAACTGAAGCTGGGACCGCCCTGTGCAAAAAGCAAAAAACGTCGCCATGCCGGCGTTGTTGCTCCTATGTTCAAGGATAACGGTGGATCGTCTTGAAATAGAGATTCGTCGCGACCTTCAATATAACCGGTTAGGCGATGATATCGAGCCTGCAGGCCAGTTCCCAAAACCGTTGAAACCGCGGGTCCAAACCGCGTGTCATAGTGGGGTCGAACGGCTTCCGCCACTATACCAAAAAAATGTCCTGAACGGCTTTGCATACCAATTTCTGCATCAGCGTCGTTACCGCTCCCGGTATAAATATTGAACGCATTGTTGGTTGCGATATTTAAAATACCAATTTGGCCAAACTTGTTTGATTTTGCAATATTGACAAGACCGTATTGCATGCCTGTGACGTTCTTTGCCAAATTCACAATGCCGATTTGGGCGCCGATCACGTCTGCGGAGGTATTGACAATGCCCGTGTCGGCTCCTTTTAGATTTCCACTTACGTTTACGACACCATCTTGATAACCGTTAACTTTGCCGGAAGTATTTAATATACCAATTTCTGCTCCAAGATGCACATCGGCGGCTCTATTTAAAACGCTGATTTGCGCGCCGTAAAGGTCCTTGGCGTAATTGTATATGTCGGAGATCTGCGCACCAACCATTTTACCTTCAGTAACGTTCCCAGCGATAGATACCACGGCACCCGTTACGTTACCTTTCCATAATCCGACGCCTACACTAATGGCTGCGCCCTTCAAGGAATACCATTTGCCGTATAGCAAATTGAAATCGAAATTGTGAACTGTAGGAACGTTCTCAAAATTGCTGTCGATCGGTGAAAAAATAGCGAAGCCAACAGGGACGTGAGCCGGTTTAATCACCTTTAGTGGTTTTATTGAGGATGACGCATAAGCAATGTGGAATAAAATTGTGGGTAAAAAAACGACCGCAAAAAAGATGAAACGTTTTCTACACATCTAAATCAAACTCGGTGTGCAGGGCCTCAGCGACTTCTTTGAGCTGGTTTTTTGCCACGACGGCGCTGATTTTAATATCTGACGTTGTCACCAAATGAACATCCACATCGTGTTCTTTAAAAACTTTAAAAAATCGCGCCGCCACCCCCGGATGATTTTTCATGCCCACGCCAATAACCGAAATTTTTGCCATATCCCGCATCACCGTCACCTCGGTTTCGCTATCCAAAACCGTGTGCAAAACTTTTTCGGTTTGCACCAAATCCTCTTCTGGGATCGAAAAATGAAGCCGCTGGCGGTCGGGGCGATCGCTCCCGCTTTGGGTAATAATATCAACCACAATATTTTTCTCAGCCAAGCGCCCGAAAAGGTCGGCTAAAAATTCCGCACCGGCGGGAACTGGGTTTAGTTTAATCACAACCGTCGCCGGGTCGTGCGTCACTGACGAAACAACAGGATTTTCAAGCATATTCTCCTCCGACATCACCCATGTTCCTTCGCGTTCTTCAAAGGACGATCGCGAGTGAATTTTAATATTGTATTTCGCCGCAATTTCGACCGAACGAAAGTGTAAAACTTTGGAGCCGACTGAAGCCATCTCCATCATTTCTTCAAATGTAATTCGATTGAGTTCGCGCGCCTTCGTCACAAGCCTCGGATCCGCCGAAAATACCGCCGGCACATCGGTGTAAATTTCGCATTCGGATCCGCCCAGTGCCGCAGCGAGCGCCACCGCCGTCGTATCCGAACCGCCACGGCCGAGCGTAGTGATTTGCGCATCGTCCGTTATGCCCTGAAATCCAGCGACCACGGGAACGACTCCCTGTTCAACGAGTTGAATGATTTTATCAGCGTTAATGGAGCGAATCCGGGCTTTTGAAAAGATCGCATCGGTCTGAATGCCGACTTGATAGGCAAGAAGCGGCGCCGCTTTGACTCCCCGTTTTTCGAGCGCAATGGCCAGCAGCGCCACCGCCACTTGTTCACCGCTTGCAAGAAGCATATCATAAGCTGGCCCGCGATAGCCGGGGTCAAGGTCATTTGCAAGTCGAATAAGGCGATTGGTTTCACCGGACATGGCCGAAACCACAATGACCGGAAGTTGGCCCAATTTTTCACGGTCACGCACTACCCGGGTTGCGACATTTTCGATCCGCTCGAGTGTGCCAACCGACGTTCCGCCAAACTTTTTGACGATTAGTTTTTTCTGATCCAACATATTTAGTGAGCGACACTAACACAGGAAGTTGCGACATGGAAACATTTGAATTTGGTAAAACCTCTACGGGGCTTGCAATTCTCGGGCACCGGTTTGGTCGCGTTGGTCCTGAGGTATTGATTTTAGGGGGCGTTCACGGCAACGAACCCGAAGGCGTAGTGGCAAGCCTCGGTCTATTGCAAACGTTTCAGCCTTCGTACACACTCAAACTTCGTTTAACTCTCGTACCGCAATTTAATGTAGACGGCATATTAGCGAGTCAGCGAAAGAATGCCCGAGGCGTGGATTTAAACCGTAATCTTCCGACGAAAGATTGGACCGCAACAGTCGCTGAAGAAAAATATGCACCGGGACTGGAACCCAACTCAGAACCTGAAAATCAGGCGCTTGTTAAATGGATCGAAACTTCAAAGCCACAATTTATTATTAGTTTACACTCGTGGCATCCGTGCCTTAACATTAATGGCAATTGTCGACCCGAAGCGGAAATCATTCACAGCTGCACAAGCTACGAAATCAAGGATGACATCGGTTACCCAACTCCCGGCTGTTTAGGGACATACTGCGGACTCGAACGAAGCATCCCCACTATCACTTACGAAATTGAGCGTGGACTAGAAACTACAAAAATTTTAAAAACTCATGTCCCCGCGATTCACGAAGCGTTGAAATCGGTCGAGAAAAGATTTTAATTATGAGGTTTTAATGAGTAAAACCGACCTCCCCGGCGTTATCGATCACCTGTACGAAAGCGGCAAATTCACACCCGCCGATGTTCGAACCGTAGAACGGGCAATTAAGTTGCTCGATAAAGGCGAAATACGTGTGGCTGCAAAAATGGCAGGCGGTACAAATGCGCCGTCGCACTGGCAGGTCAATGAATGGGTTAAAAAAGCAATTTTACTTTATTTTAGAATTCGAAAAGTTAAACCGATGCAGGCCGGGGCGCTCACTTTTGCTGACAAAATTCCCGTAAAAAAATGGAGCGGCCGCGAAGGCGTTCGCGTCGTGCCACACGCGATCGCGCGGTTTGGTTCGTACATCGAGCCAGGGGCGATATTAATGCCTTCGTACATAAATATCGGTGCGCGTGTCGGTGCGGGTACGCTCATTGACACGTGGGCAACCGTTGGGTCGTGCGCGCAAGTGGGGGCCAATTGCCATATTTCGGGCGGAGTTGGTCTTGGTGGAGTTCTCGAACCGGTACAAGCCACTCCTGTGGTTATTGAAGATAACGTCTTTCTTGGTAGCCGAGCGGTCATCGTTGAAGGCGTGACGGTTCGAAGCGGGGCCGTCATCGGCGCGGGAGTCACGCTTACGGCATCAACTAAAATTATCGATGTGTCGAAAGGTTCGCCTGTTGAGCATCGCGGTTTTGTGCCCGAAAATTCAGTGGTGATCCCCGGTAGTATTGCAAAATCATTTGCGGCAGGAACATATAACGTCAACTGCGCGCTCATCATCGGCAAGCGCAAAGAATCGACCGATAAAAAAACTTCGCTCAACCAAGCACTACGTGAATTTGATGTGCAAGTTTAAGGTAGAGGCGATACGCGGTAGCCAACAGTATCGAAAAGAATGCCGATGGCAACTTCTAGGTTGTATCGATAAGTGACCGATTGTGATAATGCCCCGATATAATTTTGAATGCTCCCCGACCAGTTTTCGAATAGCGCCAGTAACTGGGTGATATCGTCAGCAGTAAATTTTTGATTATGATCAAGATGATTTTGAATAAAAGTTTGAATTAACGCAAAATCGGCTTGAGTCGTGGCGTCGTATTCAGCGGTCTCGGCATCGAAATAGTCTAGTTTGCGAAAGGTCGATTCAATCGTATA
>JAJYHS010000220.1 GCA_021784635.1 bacterium | reverse complement strand
TCGCACTGATCAGAGTTTGTAAGTGTCACATCTTGACGGTGAACTAATTGACCCGGTTGAAAGTGCTTCGGGGCAAATCTCTGTCTTTGTGACAATAGTTGTATGATGCAGGACCGCGAATTTTCTGAAGCGCGCGGGATAATGTGATCAATCGGATGTTTTAGCATGAGAGCCGTCATCTCGGCATTGGGGAGATCATCGTAAACCAATGCAATCGTGGGTTGGCATTCGCGAATAACTTTTTCTAAATCGTTCTGCTTCGAGCGGACAATGTTTGAATTAACAAATAGCATTGCTTCTTGGCCGAATACTCGAACTGCGTCGTGTGCAGCGAGTAGGTCGGGAACAATTACGAAATGAGAAGAAACGAGTGCCTCCCGGGTGAAATCGCCGGGGTCACCGCAAAATACGAATTGTGCCATCTGTACCAAAATTTTCCCGGCAAAGTTCGCGGCGCGCAACATGATTTTAGAGGCTGGACTTCGAACCAGAGCTCAATAAGTTTGATTGATTTAGATGGCGTCGGTCATTACTCTAAAAAAACGCGGGCAAATTTAGTGGGTCCGCCAGTGGGAGCGCGATGTGAAGGCAGCGGTTTTACCTAATACCCTGGCATTTGATGGGATTCTGGATGAAGTCTCCTCGTTTAATCACCTAGTTGAAGCATTCGAAAAATTAAAACAGACCGGCATGAAGCCACCCGTGAATCTCGATTTTTCGAAAGTGAGCTATGCCAATTCCGCCGGGATCGTAACGTGGCTTAAATTTACCCAGGCCGCGAAAATCTCCTTCAAATACATTAATGCGCCAATTTGGCTAGTAAATCAGTTCAACATGATCCGCGATTATTTTCAAAACGGCAGCTATGCAGAAAGCATTGAAGCGCCGTATTTTTCACCGGCAACCCAAGAATCGCGCGCATTCACGCTTCAGTTGGGCAAAGATATTCCGCTACTAAACGACTATACAAACTTTGTTATGCCAAACCGGAATGTAAGTGGGCGTGTTTACGAAATCGATTTCTCCCCTGAACTTTACTTTTCTTTTATAAGCGAAAATTATCCTATGTTTAAAGAACTCCTAAAATGAATAACGTCACGGTTGTCAGCCACTTTTCTTTAGCCAATTGGCCGATCGTAAACAAACTTAGTGCGATTTGTAAGTGTCTCGAAGTTACAATGGTGCATTGTTCGGCAATTGAAAAGTTGCGTTCGGTTATGAAAGAATTGCCTCCGGGTCGCCGGCTATTTTTTACGGATGAGGGGCTTGTATCCGTCGTGCAAGAAATCGAGACACAATCGCATGGCGCAGTCGATGTGGCGATGTTTATAAATTCGCCGATTTCGAAAGTCGCTGAGAAGATAAACACCTTGCGATCGGTCAAATATTTAATTGGCGGGCAAAATGCCGAGTCGACTGGTCGGGATCTGTCGATCTTGATAAAAAAATATACGGACGGCGACATTCTTGATCTTGATAAATACTTGGCGTTTGGTTGTAAAATTCATACTCGAGTGGTGAATTCGGCGAAAGCAAAGCGAGACGCGATTGATTCCGTTGCAAAATATATCTCGCGCCTCGGTGACCCCGGTTATCGGCATCCATTTGACGAATACGCCCGGCGCATCTCTGAATTGACCGATGAGCTACTTTTAAACGCCGTATTTAACGCGAACCCGAGACTTCGCAATGCGGATCGTGGGGCGCAATTTCACTTACAACCCGAAGAAGAAGTTCGAATGTCATTTGGCTACGATGGTGATTATTTCGGCGTCTCGGTACGCGATCCGTTTGGCCAATTTAACCCAGATACAATTATGAGCTACCTTGCTGCTAACCGTGAATCCGGCGGGATCGCAAAGTCAAAAAGTGCGGGGCTCGGGTTAAAATTTATATTTGAAAAAGCCCATCAAATCGTTGCGAATGTAAAATAAGAGCGCGCCACTGAGGTCATAGCGCTGGTGCGATTTTCGAGTCGATTATTGGAATTTGAGAAACAGAAAAAATCATTTTATTTTTTTGATTCAAGGAGGCGGGCCTGATGAAGACGAAGCAGATCGTTATTAAAAGTAAGGACCTCAATAATGCGAAACTTGACGCTCTTTCGGCGATTGCTCCACAAGTTGGATTTTTATTTGGTTCGGTATCGACCTTCGAGAATCAGAGCTTTCTAAAGAAGCTGATTGATCAAAAGCCCAAATTGCAATGGGTTGGCTGCACAACCGCCGGTGAAGTGAGTCAAAGCGGCGTTTCTGACGACACTGCGGTTCTCACGGCAATTCATTTTGACAATCCAAACGCCAAATTTAAAATCGCAACCGCGCGAATCGAATCCGCCGAAAAGAGCGAGCCGGCCGGGGAGAAGTTGGCAAAAGATCTTTCGACGCCGGAGTTGCGTGGCATTTTGGTTATAAGCCCCGGAGTTAACGTCAATGGTAGCCAGCTTGTTAAGGGCATTACAAAGGTGACGGGCAGCAGAGTCATAGTGACTGGCGGATTAGCTGGTGACGGGGGCAAGTTTCAAAAAACGTTTACACTGTCCCCCGAAGGCGCAAGCGACAATCACGTGGTCGGGGTAGGCCTTTATGGGGACGCGATCGAACTTCGTCACGGCTGTATGGGAGGGTGGGATCCATTTGGCAAGACCCGTCAGGTGACAAAATCGAATCTGAACGTGGTATTCGAACTCGACGGTAAACCGGCGCTGGACATATATAAAGAATACTTAGGTGAACATGCTAAAGATCTCCCGGCATCCGGGCTTATGTTCCCTTTTGCGATACTAAACGATAAACAAGCGGACACGGGGCTAATTCGAACAATTCTTGCGGTTGACGATAAGGCGGGATCATTGACATTTGCCGGGGATGTTCCGGAGGGTTGCTATGTCAAACTCATGCATGCCAATACAAAAGGTTTAGTAAGCGGAGCAAAAGGTGCGGCCGAACAGTCCATCACAAAGGGCGGCTTGGCTTCTAGTGCATTCGCGATGCTTATCAGCTGTGTCGGCAGAAAATTAGTCATGGGGCCGAACGTTGACGAAGAAATCGAGGCCATAAGCGACGTATTCGGAAGTGGCTGTGCATTATCCGGATTTTACTCGTACGGCGAGATCAGCCCATTTTTAGACAAAGTGGGTTGCCAGCTTCACAACCAAACCATGACGATTAGCTATCTCAGCGAGCGATGACCAATAAAACGCTTTTGCGTATTATTCGAAAGACGTTTGGGGCGCGTTCAAACGGAGAGCTTGTGGCTTTGCTTGACGAGCGAAGGTCGCAAGTAACAGCGCCTGAAGCGAAAGTTCAATTTAATGATTTTGCTGATGCCCTTCTCGACTGCCTTGAGACGGTTGACGCGGCAATAACCGATCTTGATCGCGTAATCGATATTCGTGATCGAAGTCTTGCTATTAGCTCTAAGGAACTTACCGCGCTCAACGAGCAGATTAGCGACGAAGCGGCAAAGCAGCGGGATGTACTCGATGAGCTCCAAGGAATTTTGAGATTGTTGAGTGAAAACTCTGATGGTGTCGAATTTAAATCCGTAGCCGACACCGATGTCGATGCCGAAAAAAGCAATTTAACCGCACTTGTGGCAAAAGTTGATCAGCTTGTTAAAAATCAAATGAACTCGGCGCGCAATCTAAAAAATCTTTTTGAGGAGGGTCTACGAGTCTCATCGGCGATGGACTTCAAGTCTCTCGAAAGCCAGCTGCAAGAATCGGCATTGAATATCCTTGGCGTGGGAGTAAACATCAAAATATATTTCGCGGCGTCGCTATTCGGCCGTCGTTCTTCGAGAAGTGATCTAGCGGACGACGAGGCAAATAAATCTTATTCGTGCAATGCCAGCAACGAACCGGACGAGGAGCTTAGCGCTAGATCGTCGCTTGGGCAGTCTTTTCAAATCGTGAGTTCGTCGAAGAGTAACGGGATATTAGCTTTTGCGAAAATGTCTTTGCAATCGCAGGCCGAAGCTGACTTCGAAAGCGCGGCACAGGTAATTGCGGAGTACTGGACGAGACTTCAACCGTTGCTGCCGAATGTGGCAACGACTCTAGAAAATATTCGACTGCTCCAAGATGAAAAGCACCGGCAACGAATTGAGACGGAATTGCAAACGGCGCGGTTTGTTCAACAAGCCCTGTTGCCTCCGTCGGAACCGCTGGCACTTGGTAACGCACTCGAGGTGTGTGGTTTCTATCAAAACGCATCGGAGTGCGGTGGAGATTGGTGGTCACATATCAAAATGGCCGATGGGCGGCACGTTGTTTTTGTCGGTGACGTGACCGGGCACGGAACTGCAAGCGCGATGGTCTGTGCCGTGGTTAAGGGTTATTGCGATTCATTTTCAGATCGAAGCGGGATAGCGCTTTCGTCTATGCTTGAAGAATTAAATGAGGTTGTTTACCGGGTGGGCTCGGACGCCGGTAGGGCCATGACGATGGCTGCAATTGCTTTTGACCCGCAGAAGGGCGAGCTAACGCTGGTCAATGCCGGCCATCCCCCGCCCATTCGAATTCGTTACAATGACGAGGCTGAGGGCGCCAAAGGCGTGAAATCTGTTGTGCAGTATTTAATTGCGCCGACCGGGACCATTCTTGGGTTAAACGAAAAGGTCGTTTTTAAGGAGAAAACATTTCCGCTTAAAAAAAATGACGCGATTATTTTGTACTCGGACGGCGTAATTGAATACACGCGACACAATCGCGAAGTCTACGGCGATCGTCGGCTTTACCGTGTTGCCGCGTTGGCCAGCGGTGTGAACTCAACGGCTTACGAATTAAATCAAGCGGTAATTCGCGATCTGCAAGAATTTGCGCTTGGTGACGAACCGAGTGACGATGTTACGGCGGTTGTAATCAAAGCAATTTAGACGCCCGTAATCGGCCGGTAAATCGACGAAACAAATTGGTGTGAACTTGCCGCCAGTTGCCCGGCCGTTTCGGCGTGCAAAGTGGAATATATTGGGGCGCCAAAGGTAACTCGGACTTTCGCGCGGCGAATGCTCCAAAAATTCCAGAGATGGGAAAAAAAAGGCATGTCACCGTACCAAAAAAGAAGGTCACGATTGAATGGCGTAACGCGCTCATTATTAATTGTTTCATAGTTTAAACATGCCGGTAATACAGGTTGTCCACTTATAACTGCGGCGTTGTACAGCGGTTGACGAAATCGCAATACACTTTCACCGTTTGTGCTTGTCGCCTCGGGGAACACACAAACGTTAAGACGCGAATTTAGGGCCCGTGTCAGTTCTATAATTTCGCTTTCAATATTAGCCTTATTTCTGCGCTCCACATAAAGACAGCCAGAAAGTCTTGTAAGCCAACCAATAAAAAATGCGTCGCGCATTTCAACTGACGTCACAAACGAAACAGGAAGCAATGAGGACAACACCAGCGCGTCGAGGTAGCCAAGATGATTGGAAACAATAAAATTTGAATTAATTCGGCTGGTCGAAGGTATATCGACGCCAGGATTTTGCGAATCGACACCAATAGACACTCCAAAAATAAAAAGCAAAAGACGAGAGTGAAGTCGAACCCATCGGGCTAAAACCATGCGCGTTCTAAATTTGTCTCGAGTAAAAAAATAAATAAGAATTGCACCCGAACCATAAGTCAGCACGAGAAGCGAAAACATAGCCAGGCGAAAAACTTGTCGAAAAAAAGTAGTAGCGCGATCGCACGCGTCACGCATTCGGCGTCTCACGCAAAAAAATATCGTTTGCTATATTTTGGGTGAACGGCATTTAGATCTAGACTTATAAGAAAGTCTACGCAGCCAAAAAAAGTGTCAAGAGCGGGTTCGCTGCAAATGTGAGCTCCGGCCTGAAGATAAGATTTCAGCAGCGCCGGGATTTGCGGCTCTACCGTTTGCCATCCGGGTAATGAATCGAAATTTGATGGCCTGGGGCACAGATAGCGCGGAGTAACTTTTGCCGCAATTTGAGAATTAAAAAATAACGGGTAAAGATGCCAGTACATCGAATAAGCGATATCAGGCGAAATTGTTTTTACACTGGCACAACCAAACAAAAATCTCGCGCCGACAAGACTTGCGTAGCGGGCTAAACCCTTCCATACGAGATTAAGCGTCACCCCGTTGCGATGATCGCGGTGAACGCACGCGCGGCCAAGTTCGATTTTAACGCCCGGCAAATTTAGAATACGGGCAATGTCGAATTCTTCGCCGCTATAAAACCGGGAAGAATAGTCCGTGCAGATAACACGGTAAGATCCAAGGATTTCTTTTGTATCGATGTGTTTTACAATGATGTGGTCGGCTAAAATATCAAAGTGATCGAAATCGATCCATCCCGGTTCCGCAGCGGTGGCAAAATCTTCGATAAACGAATGCCGGCGCAGCTCTATAATTTTCAGCAAATCTTCGGTGGAGGTTGCGACTTCTATGCGGTACGGGCCGCACTCCATTTGAAAAAAAACTTTGGGGGAAAATTTGCGCATGAGATTGCTCACGCGCGCCTTTTCGCTTTCGTCAAACGACTGGGGCGCTAAACGTTTGAATTCTGTCGTCAAAGCGTTCATGGTGCCTCCTTTTTATTATATGTTAGCAAAAACGGTCTCCAAGCGAGTTAGATCGCGGTGAGGAGATCGCAAGGATAGGATGAGGAAACTCCTCGACGGTTGCGAGGCGAATGTGTCAAAATGGCGTTTGAAATGGGGCGGAAATTAAAAATCATTGGAATTCTCCTACTTTTGCTACTCCTGTTGAGCGGGAGTGGTTTTGTACTTTACCGCTACTACAGCTATTTTTTCTCTCGAACAGTGACGGGGCTAATCGTAAATGTTGAAAGTGCTACACCCGCAGCCTCTCGAGATATAATGACGTTTGCTGTAGCGATCCAGACTAAAGACGGTGAAATTGTCACCGGCGCTTCAAACGATCGCGAATGGGCGGTGGCAAGACCGGGGCTTTGCGCGCGAGCTCGGTTTTTTCCGCATCCACCATGGCAACTTGATAAGGCCGGAACGTATTTTAACGTGCGCCTACTCAAGCTTTTTGTGTGCCACGAGACTTCGCCACTTTTAAAAGAGGCACCATTAACGCTAATTCCGCCAAGGTCGGCGCCGGTTCAGCCCAAATCTTCGACGAAGAAAAATGCCGGTAAAAATAAATTACCTAAAACAACAGGCGAAAAGGGTCGTAAAGGTTCATAAAGAACGGATCAACAATGTGGTGGGCGGCCATGAGTTCCTCACGGTGCCAATAGTAAAGATGTGTTGCGATCCAACCATATCCGTATTTATAACTTGTTGGATTATTGCTTTCTGAGAATACGTCTGACGTCGGATAACGGTCGTAATTTGTCATTACATATTTCATTATGGTGCCCGCGTTTTGACGAACTTTGTAGGCGCGCTCGATCCAGTAATTCCGCAAAATCTTATTGTGCCAATGCTCGATGGCCTCACGTATATCAAGAGCGTCATGCATGCGCAGAAAGGTAACCTGAAGCATTTCGCGAAGTTCAATGTTTTTAACGCCTTGAATTTGTGGGGCGGCTTGAATTGCTTTTTTTAAAAGCGCAATTTGCCAATCAAGATAGGATTCTTTGTGAAAAAGATCACGAATCAATACTCGGCGATGTATGGGTTTGTTCCAAGGCAGCTCATCCCAAAAGTTTGATGTCGACAGCGCCTGAATTAATTGTTTGTGTTTAAAATAAAGCGTTTCAAAGTTGAGAATTTTTTGCCAAACATTTAAATTTTCACCAAGAAGTTGAAGTCCGATCATTGGGTTCCCGGTGTATTCGCTATCGGATTGAAGAGCGAGATTCCAATCAAAAAGCCAATAGCCCAGTTCTTGCCCGCTAGTGGAATCGAGTACTCCATTAACGCCGAGGTTGACGACGTGTTTATAATCCTGCGCGCGCGCCACCAAATAGTCGGTGAGAAAAAGTGGCACATCGAGATCCATGCCTATTAAAAAACTGGTCTCGGGAGAGTACCATGTGCGGCGTTGATGAATTTCTTTGGCCATAAATCGGTCTATGTCCATAAAGTTTTTACGTCCGTACACAGGAGCGTTGTTATCAAGTAGGCCGTAAAACATTGCGGTACGCGCCAACACGCCTATATCAGAGGGCCCGCGAGCCGGCAGAAAGTTGTAGTTGCCGTATGTCTCATCGTATTCGTTGGTGGTGTCATTTACTTTTACCATTAGGTACCGGCCGCGCATTTGAAGTATTGAGCTGATCAACGACAGCCAATGAACGGTTTTGCCATACCATGTGGGGGTAAATGCCGTATATCCGGTATCGACGCTTAAAAAATCGAAATCAATTTTATCAATAAGAGTTTCAACGCGGCGGCGTAGAATATCGTCGCTTTCAATTGTGGTAAAAGCCGACCAGAAAGGGAGTAAACGATAGCGGCGTTGGTCAATCATCGAAATGCTGACGCCGATGCCAACTTGAATTTGCAAACTGTGGGCTAATTGAATGACCGAGGCATTATGGCGCGCAAACTCATTTAGTGTTCCCTTAAGAAGCTCGACCTCCATTAGATTTTGAAAATTTCGCGCAAGCCAAAAAACCGTATCGCGGGCAATTCTTGTATGGCCTTGAAAAAATCCCGATACCCATTCGTTGGGGTATTCGGTTTGAAAATCAAAACCTCGATGCGCCAGCGCGGGAATCCACGAAAATGTTTGCCCGCAATGAGAGCGCAAAGCCCCAAGTACCGGACTGATTTGCATTCGCGGATGCGGAAATAAAAAACCCAATTTATGTAAGCCAAAATAAAACGCCGAGACGCTCTCGGGGGCGGGGCCGCGCACATTCAGTTCGATATGGTTTGCCGTGCAAGTTACGGCAATAGTGGAGGCGGCGGTCTTAGCCGACGGAGTCATTTTCGGCGCAACGGCTTGAATATTAAAACCAATCAAGTTTGCCGGGAGGTGGGCAGTTACTAAAATTCGATTGAGATCTTGATTGAGGACCGTTTGCGTACTTGACGCAATTGCTTGAGCCGATGTGCTACACAACAGTGCCGAAGCGGATAAAGCAACAATGGCGTTAAGCTTAAAATTCATAACCGACCTGCACATACGAAACGTCTGGCGTGACAATCGGGATAATCGTCAAAGATTTAGAGACGTGTTTTAAAGCACTTTCATTTTGGCGATAATAAACGCCAAGTCCGTAAGTAGTACCGATAAGCGCCCCGGCTGTGACATCGTGTAAATAGTGTTTGTTGTCGTTCATCCGGCTGAAGGCGACAAATGAGGCCAATGCGTATGCCCCGACACCGTAGTACCACGCGTGTTCGGCGCCAACAATTGAGGCAAAAGCAAACGCAACCGTCGAATGACCGGACGGAAAAGAGGCGAGATCCGGTGAGCCGTTGGGTCTTCGCTCTCGCACAATCGGCTTGAGTAAGTCCGTAAATACTCCCGAATAAAGTGTGGCTTTTACCATCAATATAGATCGCTCTAGAGCAAGTGACGAGCCGGTTAGCTCGTAATCGGCAAGCATGCCCCCGGCGTAGAGGACGTTCGGGATCAGTTTACCCATATAGTTACCGAAATTTGACGTTGTTCCGAGCGGTTGTGTTTCGGCAATATGGGGCTGAATTTTTTGCGAAAATTGAGCATGTGTAAGAAGAAGAACAGCCTCTACGCCAAGTCCGGGCCAAAGCACTCGCGATGCTGGAGTTGTGACAGGTGATTCAATATCGCGTTTAGTGCCTTGCCAAAATGTTTCACCGGGTAGAGTCCAAACATTGGCAAACGCAGTCGAAGAAAAAAGAATTAAACTCGCAGCCAGAAAAATCGAACGCATGAAGTTCACGTTTCTAAACTGAAGGGGTTAAAATCCGTCTGGTAGTCGTAGTAATCCTCTTGTTCGTGGCGCTTGAGAAATGCAACAACCTTGTAGGTCACGGGGGTCATGAGTGCCTCCCATAAAACCTTTAAAATATAATTCGTCAGCAGAACGACAAGTACCAAATGCGGCTTCCAGACACCCCAAAATGCTAGTGGATAAAAAATAAGCGAGTCAATAAATTCGCCGACAATTGTTGAACCGACGGTTCGTGTCCAAAGAAAACGGCCACGTGTCCAAATTTTCATTTTTGCAAGAGTAAACGAGTTTGCAAATTCACCAGCGAAGTATGCGGCCAAAGAGGCGATCACGATTCGCGACGTGTCGCCAAACGCGATTTTGTACGCGGCCTGGTATGGCCAACCGGGCGCGGGTGGTAG
>JAJYHS010000036.1 GCA_021784635.1 bacterium | reverse complement strand
TCACTTTCCGCAACTTCTTGTTTCAGTCGAGCGCGCCCTGCATTTGAATTCGCTTAAAGAGGACATTACGGAACTCCGTCAACATATCAAGGGAACCGAAAGCAGTTACAACAATATTATCGGCCGCAGCCCTAAATTCATTGGCGCCCTTCAAGTAGCGAAAAGAGTGGCGCGTAGCACGGCCAACGTTTTTATTTACGGCGAAAGCGGCACAGGAAAAGAAGTTCTGGCTCGTTATATTCATGCCGAGAGTCCAAGAAAGGCCGGGCCATTTGTAGCCATTAATTGCTCGGCTATACCAGAAAATCTGCTCGAGTCCGAATTGTTCGGCCACGCCAAAGGAGCATTTACCGGAGCTCACGAAAAAAAGATGGGCCTTTTTGAAGAAGCTGAGGGCGGCACTTTGTTCCTAGACGAAATTGGGGATCTTAGCCTTCAACTTCAGGCAAAACTTTTACGAGTCTTACAAGAAAAGAAAATTCAGCGCGTGGGCGAAAATCAGTTGCGCGCCATAGACGCCAGGGTAATTTCGGCAACTCATAAAAATCTACCGCTAGAAATCGTAGCTGGCCGGTTTAGAGACGACTTATTCTACAGGCTCAATGTGATACCAATTCCTTTGCCGCCTTTACGCGAACGTTCCGAGGACATTCTCCCGTTAGCTGAAAGTTTTCTTAAAAAATTTGCCGCTGTTAATGGGTCACCCGCGCGTACATTTTCGAAAGAAGCTATTAAATTTATGCTTGAATATCTTTGGCCGGGTAATGTTCGCGAGCTCGAAAATGCTGTTGAGCGGGCCGTCGTCATGGCTACGGATAGCCAAGTGAAATATTCCGATTTTTTGATGGCTAATCCCGATTTGGTCATCGAGGCAAATCCATCAGGCGTCAGCACCTATGGCGGCGACGATTTCGTCGTGAAATACACGGGAAATCTCTTGCGGCTTCAAGATGTCATTCAAAAATATGTTGAATACGCAGTTTCAAAAAATGATGGCGCTAAAGACAAGACAGCCCGCGAATTGGGTATCGATCGCAAAACTCTTTATAAACGGATGCGGTTTTCGGATCCGATCTCGTCGCCGTAAAGCCAAACGATTTGTGGGTTATATTTTAATTCCCGACCGGATGCCAAACGGTTTTGTACTCGACAAAACTGAGAATGTTTTCAAGACGAAGATTTTCATTAGTGTCCGCTGCGTTTGCGTGTAGCTCACGCCACACAACGCGCTTCATGTTTTCAGCGCCGAGAGTCTTAAGCTTTTCTTTAACCGCGCGATCTGAACCCACGTAGCAAACGCTTTGAACCTCCATATGAGAAGCCATGTGATCAATCAATTCGCTGCGATTTCCGGTTAAAAGATTAACGACTCCTTTCGGAAGATCAGATGTCGCAAAAATTTCGCCAAGGGATGCAATTTGGGCCGCAGCGGCCGTTGGTAAAAGGGCCGTTACCACACTGCCGCTTGTAATAATCGATGCCAATGTCGACGCAACTAATGGCAACGCCGCTGCTGCGCCCATGTCGTCGTCAAATAGACAATCCACACACCCAACCGGCTCAGGAGTTGTAAACGCATGATGTGGACCATTCACGGGATTTACACAACCGCTCAACTGCGAATATTTGTCGCAAAACCCGGCATAATACACAAACGCGTCGACGACCTGATCGATCGAATTTTCTGCGGTTTGCGCATTTACACCACTCGTGCTTTTCAAAACTGAAACCATATCTTCGCGATGCCCCTCCGTCATTTCAGCCATACGGTAGAGAATTTGAGCCCGATTGTAAGCTGTCCGCTGTTGCCATTGCTCGCACGCTTTTAGTGACGCCGCGATCGCGTTTCGAAAATCTTTACGCGAAGCCTGGCACAATTGCGCAAAAACTTTTTTTGAGTCTTGATCATAAACCGGAAAGCTTCGCCCCGATTCTGTCCTCGGGAATTCACCGCCGATAAAAAGTTTAAGCGTTTTCGGAACTCTCTCGCCTTGCGAAACTAAACTTGCCATATTTACCTACTTCACATCAAGATAAGCCATTAGTCCATGACGGCCGCCCTCGCGTCCCCAGCCACTTTCGTTGTACCCGCCAAACGGAGCGGATGGATCGAATTTATTATATGTGTTGGCCCAAACTACGCCCGCCTTAAGCGCGCCTGCCACCTTATGAATTTTGGCGCCTTTTTCAGACCACACCCCAGCCGCTAAACCATACGGCGTATCGTTTGCTTTCAATACGGCTTCTTGTGGAGTGCGAAACGTTGATATAGTGAGAACCGGGCCAAATATTTCAACGCGGCTCAAAGTAAAACTCGATGACACGTTTGAAAAAAAACACGGCCGTTGAAAATAGCCTTTTTCAGGAATTTTGCAGGTCTTCGGCTCGTAGAGCTCGCCGCCCTCATCGCACCCGAGTTGAATCAGTTTTTTGATTTTTTTCAATTCACCTTCAGAATTAATCGCGCCAATATCGGTATTTTTATCAAGCGGATTGCCAACGCGAAGCTTCGTTAATCTTCTTTTGAGTTTATCAATAAAATCTTTTGCGATTGATTCTTCAAGAAGAAGCCGCGAGCCCGCGCAGCAAACGTGACCTTGATTAAAATAAATTCCGTTTATCACACCCTCAAGGGCCTGATCGAGCGCCGCGTCTTCAAAAATAATATGGGCAGACTTACCGCCCAATTCAAGCGTCAACCGCTTATTTGTCCCAGCAACCGCGCGCGCAATGATTTTGCCAACCTCAGTTGAACCGGTAAACGCGACTTTATTAATGTCAGAATGACCAACCAGGGCCGAACCCGTAGCCCCCGCGCCAGTGACTAAGTTCACCACCCCGTCTGGCAACCCTGCTTCTTGAAAGATTTGAGCGAGCCTCAGAACCGATAGCGACGTTGTCTCTGCCGGTTTAAGTACAACTGTATTACCGCACGCAAGCGCCGGTGCGATCTTCCACGCCGCCATGAGAAGCGGAAAATTCCAGGGTATTACCTGCCCAACTACCCCGAGTGGAGCAATCGTTTGACCCGGAAAAGCGTAGTGAAGTTTATCCGCCCAGCCGGCATGGTAGAAAAAATGCGCCGCCACAAGAGGAACATCAACATCTCGCGATTCGCGAATCGGCTTGCCATTATCGATTGTTTCAAGAACAGCTAGTTCACGAGAGCGTTCTTGAATGAGCCGCGCAATTCGAAACAAATAGCGCCCGCGCTCTTTTGCGCTTATTTTCGACCAAACGTTTACGTACGCCTTGCGTGCCGTTTTAACGGCTAGATCTACGTCGTCGGCACTTGCTTCTGATATTTCGGCAAGCTTTTCTCCCGTAGCCGGATTAATGGTCGCAAAATAGCGGCCGCTTTTCGGTTCGACAAATTTGCCGCCGATAAATAACCCATTTCGCTTTTCGATCTGCACAAAATCAGAAGATTGCACTGAAGGAGCATATTCGAAGCGAGGCGCTTCTGCGCCGCTTAAGCGTGTCTTTTGGGTGATCGAGGTGACAGCCGGACTGCTTTTTTTCTGCGCACGTTTGGTGGTCATTTTTAAGTTCCTCAATCCAATGAAAATACGCGGTCGTAGTAGTAACGGCCCGTTGCCTCTTTAAATATTTGCCTCAATATGTCATTCAGCATTGAGCTTGCACCAAATCGAAATAGTTGTGGAGTAAGCCATTCAGCTCCTAATGTTTCATTCACCATGCACAAATACTGAATGGCTTGCTTGGCCGTTCGAATGCCACCGGCTGGTTTCATGCCGATTTTTTTGCCCGTTTTATGGTAAAAATCGGCGATTGCTTGAAGCATAACGAGCGTGACCGGAAGGGTTGCTGCCGGTTGAATTTTACCCGTTGATGTTTTTATAAAATCTGCCCCGGCATGCATCGCAATTTCAGACGCCAGTCGCACGCGATCGAGAGACCCGAGTTCTCCAGTCTCTAATATGACTTTAAGATGAGCGGTGCCACATGCCTCTTTAACCGCGGCGATTTCATCAAACACTTGTTGATAATCACCAGACAAAAACGCACCACGATTGATAACCATGTCGATTTCGTCGGCGCCTTTTGCAACCGCATATCGCGTTTCATCAATTTTCGTTGAAAGTGGTGATTGCCCAGACGGGAAAGCCGTTGCGACCGACGCCACGTGAATGCCCGAACCCGCAAGCACTTTGACCGCAACCGAAACCATGGCCGGATAAACGCAGACGGCCGCAACAGACGGAATTGGTGGAAAATCCTTAAGTTTCGCTGCTTCATTAAAAATGTCTGGAGGCACAGGATGCCGAGCCTTTTCGCAAAGCTGCCGTACTCGACCGGGAGTATCCGCGCCTTCGAGCGTAGTAAGGTCACACATTGAAATCGCGAGATAGAGTGCATGTACCTTTGAGTCTTTTTTGATACTTCGGGTGGTAAAAAATTGAGCGCGCTCGGTCGCCCCCACTTCATCTATAGGTGCGGCGACAATGGCAAGAGCTTGTCCATTTTCATCGGTCATTGAAATGCTACGCATAATAACCCCGCCGCATAATGTTCTCCCAGCGAAGCTTAGATGGCTCGCGTATGTTGGGCTAAAGAGTTACGACAGACGCCGTCCGTTGTCTATCAATAGTTTGCGGGCTATTACAAACCCGTTATGCTCCCAAATGATTTTTACATGCAACCGACCAAAACCGTGGCCGAACAACTGTTGGGCAAGCAACTCACGCGCATCTGGCGAGGGAAAAAATTATCTGGAATTATTGTTGAAACTGAAGCGTATTTGGGCCTCAAAGATAAAGCCGCCCACGCCTACGGTGGAAGAAAAACAGAACGGACCAAAGCATTCTATCTCCCCGGTGGCCATTCTTACATTTATCTTATTTACGGCATGTACCATTGTTTTAATGTGGTATGCGGCGACGAAACAAGACCCGAAGCCGTACTCATTCGTGCGATTCAGCCAACGATGGACATAGAAAATCCCACAAATGGTCCAGGTAAACTCTGCCGAGAGCTTAAAATTGCAAAACCGTTAAACGGTTTGCCGCTAAACGCTCCACCTATATTTATTGAAGATATCGGAATTAATATTCATAAATGCGATATAAAACGCGGACCGCGCATCGGAATCGACTATGCTCAAGAGGCTCGCGATTGGGCGCTACGATTTTGGATTCGCAACAATGCGTTCGTCAGCCGAAATTGACGCGCTGATTTTTATATTATCGCGTAACGCCAACGTAACAATGATACGCGGCAATTTTTCGCAGGCCAGCCATTGCACGCCAGCAGGACTTGTGAAGCCGTGAGTTCAGCCGCAGCATCATAGCTCCAACAATCAAAAAAGGAGTTAGAAATGAAACTGTACTACTCTCCCGGCGCATGTTCGCTCGCATCGCATGTTGCTCTTTTCGCTTCAGGCGTGAAGTTTGAAGTTGAGCAAGTCGACACGAAAGCAAAGAAAACAAAGTCCGGCAAAGATTATACGAAAATCAATGCCAAAGGATACGTTCCCTGCCTTGAAACAAATGAGGGTCAAATTTTAACTGAAGGAGCCGCTATCCTTCAATACATCGCCGATCAAGCCCCTGAAAAAAAATTGCTGCCAAAAAATGGAACATGGGAGCGTTACAAAGCGCAAGAATGGCTCAACTTTATAGCAACTGAAATTCACAAAAGCTATAGCCCCCTGTGGAGCAAAGATTTGCCCGAGGCAACCAAAAAGGCTGCACACGAACGATTAACGAATCGATTAGAATGGGTAAATGGCCAAATAAAACCGGGTCAATTTTTAATGGGCTCACAATTCTCTGTGTGCGACGCCTACATGTGGACAGTTCTCAATTGGTCACGCGCTGTTAAATTTGATCTTACAAAATGGCCGAATCTTATGGGCTATGTCGAAAAAGTATCGACAACCCCTGCGGTTCAGTCGGCACTAAAAGCTGAAGGTCTTACGAAGTAATTTTCTATTTAAATGCCGCGCGCCCTTAACTTGGGGTCGCGGCATTTTGTTCGGCACGACGAGCGGCAAGCTTCTTCATGATGTAATAGGCAGGCAAACCGGTCGCGACAATCAACAATCCGGCAAATGATTCTTTTGTCTTTTCAACAAACGAATTCACCGTAAAGACAATTGTGAATAGCACATATGCGAGCGGCAAAATCGGATAAAGCGGCACTTTGTACGGTCGATTTTGATTCGGTCTTTTTCTGCGTAGCCACAAAACAGCCGAAGCGGTAAGACCGTAAAATATAAAGCCCGCGACGATGACGTAAGTAAAAAGCTGATCATAGGTGCCACTCCAAACAAGAAGAATACTCCAAATCATTTGCAAAGTCAGAGCTCGATTCGGTGAATGAGTTTTGGGATTAACAACAGCTAAAGCATGCGGGAGCACGTTATCTTTAGCCATCGCGTAAATCACGCGTGCGCCTGATATAATGCAAGCATTCAAACAACCCAGCACAGAAATTAACACGACAATACCCAATATGCGAACCGCCGTATCGCCACCCAAAACGCGAACGGCATCGGCCGCGACGTAATGCGAATGTGCAATCGCCGAAACTGGCAAAACTTTGTAGTACACATAGGAGCACAAAATATAAAGCGTACCCGTTCCGATAATGGCAATGAGCGAGGACAACGGAATGTCGCGTGCCGGATTTTTCATCTCTCCAGCGATAAATGTAATCGAGTACCATCCGTCATAAGCCCAAAACGCCGCAAGAAGTGCTACGCCAAACGCCGATAATGTCGATTTGCCAAAACTGAAATCAATCGGCGAAACCGTGCCATGCGGGCTCGCAAATAAAACGTATAGAATCAACCCGACGATTGCGACAACTTTAAATGAAGTTACCGCATCAAGGAGTTGCGCCCCGCGCTTAATGCCGACAAAATTCATCAGCGTTAATACAACCACTATAATTGTAGATTCGATTTCGCGGCCGAATCGCCCAAGGTGTAAAAACGGCAACATAAACCGCGAAAACGCGGCGGCCAGGCCCGCAATTGTCCCGGCTTGAATAACAAAAATTAGCGTCCAGCCGTACAAAAAGGCCAATATCGGGTGATAGGCTTCACGCAAAAATACGTACTCGCCTCCCGCACTCGGGAACATCGTGCCGAGTTCGGCAAAAATCAGTGCCCCCGCCAGTGAAATGAGACCCGCTACCACCCAAACCATTAGGCCGGCCATGGGCGATTTCATTGCCGTTGCGATATCGGCTGACACCAAAAATATCCCTGAGCCTATTTCACTGCCCATGCACATGAAAACAGCCGACCAAAGACCGAGCTGTCTTGTTAAGCTTGTAGTTTGGCCCGAGCGATCGCCGTTTTGAGAATGAGATACAGCATCAGACATGAGGTCTCCTGAAGTTAAATGTCTTGCTGTATGCTACGACTGAGCGGTCGTTTGAGCAAAAAGAAAATAACGCCCGTGATGATCCCGATGGCCGCCAAAAGCAAAAAGAAATGTTGTTTGGTCATCACGTTGTAAAACATGCCGATGTCACCACCTAACCAATCACCAACGGCATACGACAAAAACCAACAACCCATCATGGTATTCAGCAATGGCCCTGGTGCCACTTTGGTGACAAGCGAAAGCCCCGTCGGTGACAAATAGAGCTCGCCCATCGTAAAAACCCATGTCGTCGCCGCGAGCCACATGACACTGCCGCGCTCGTGTGGCGGAACAAAATGTGCCGCCGCCATCATAATGAAGTATGACGAACCCAAAAGCAGACAGCCAATGCCCATCTTGATCACGGTTGACGGCTCTTTGCCGCGCCCGGATTGCCAGCCCCAAAATATATCGAGTAGCGGGGCGAATAGAATGATAAATGCGGGGTTGAAACTAGCATACCAGCCCGGAGGAATGTGAAAAATCCAAAAATGCCAGTTCGTCCGTTGTGCCGACCATAACATCAGCGTGTTACTTTGTTGCATATACACAGCCCAAAACGCCATGTTCGTAATACAAAGAATTACCAAAGCCCAAACTTGCCACCATTCTTGTTTCGTCAATGGCCTCTTGCGTGGCTTTTCTTCTTTCGCTTCATCTTTATTTTCAAGTTCCTTTTCCATATCGGCTTTAGTTTTAACTGGATGACGTGGTACTAGCCCTGATCCCAGATAATAAATAACCAAACCGAGTAACATGCCAACGCCGGCAGCAGAAAATCCGTAGCCCCAACCGAACTCTACTCCAAGTGTCCAGCAGACAAGCGGCGACAGTACCGCGCCAAGGTTGATGCCCATATAAAAGATAGTGAAGGCGCGATCGCGACGTTCATCACCCTCGGGGTACAAATTACCAACTTGAGTTGAAATGTTCGGTTTGAGCGCCCCACACCCGAGAATGAGAAATAAAAGTGCAAACAAAAAACAGCTTTCAAAGGCCATCATAAAGTGACCGATAGCCATTAAAATCCCGCCCAAATAAATGCACTTGTGCTGACCCCAAACTTTGTCGGCGAGCATGCCGCCGAAAATGGGTGTGACGTAAATAAATCCAGTGTAAAGGCCGAAAATTTGTGAACTCATCTGCTGGGCCGTCAATTTGCCGAACACAGACGTAATCACATGGGCAAAAGCCACATAACCAAAAATCTGATGGGCTCGGGCGGGATCTTTCAACAAAAACTCGTTCATGTATAAGACGAGCAGCGAAATCATACCGTAGTAAGAAAACCGCTCCCACATTTCAGTTAGAAACAGCACATACAAACCTATGGGATGGCCGAAAAACTCGCGGTCACGAAATTTATTGGCTACAAGTTGCGGTAGCGAAAATCCTGTGGAATCCGCTTCGGCTGCGGTTGGTGCCGTCGTCATTTTTGATCCCCCCCCAAAAATGTATTCGAGCCTTTCAATTTGCTATAACATGCCGACGCAGAGCTCTGTTAGAAACATTTTGCTATCAAACATCCACTACAACGGTTATTTTTTCAATTGTTTCTAAAGTTGTTGTATGTACTGTTCAGCCAGTACATGATAAGAAGAAAAAATTAAGGAGACACCAGATGTTAGACGTCAGCACAGGCAACACAAATTGTCCCCCAGAAGGCAACAAAAAGCTAAGTGAACAAGAAATTGCGTTGGTAAAAAGCATGAAAACGGGCGGGTCAAAGCGGGCGTTAGCGTCTGTACACTGCCCCGTGGAACTTGCCATTCGGCTTATCGGCGGCAAATGGAAGCCCGTGATAATCTGGCGGTTACGCGAGTCCAAAAAACGCTTTGGCGAGCTCAAACGTGAAATCAAAGGGATCACAGTTAAAATGCTTGCCCAACAGTTGCGAGAGCTCGAGCACGACGGTTTAATCGACCGCAAAATGTTTTATGAAGTCCCGCCGCGCGTTGAATATTCGCTCACCAGTTTGGGGCGCTCGCTTGAACCTGCGCTTCGAGAATTGGCCAATTGGGGTCGAAGCTACCAAGCCATGTTGGTGGCGGAGGCGAACCGGCGCGCAGAAGAATTAAGTGTTCCCGCTTCAGAACATCTGCCGTTAGAGCACGATTTAGAAGCGGCGGGCAAGTGAACGATTCCCTCACTTTAGCGCATCGGGAGTGGCCGCAACACAAAAGAATACTAAAAACTCACTCGAAGTTTGGCGATCGGCGAGCCGACCCTTACTTCTGGCTTCGCGCACGCGACTCAAAATCAGTTCTCGATTTTTTAAATGTCGAGAACAAATATGCGGATAAAAAACTAAAGCCCGTGCGGCAACTGCAACGAAAGCTATTTCGTGAATTCAAGGCGCGCATAAAAGAAGATGACGTATCCGCGCCGTTTCGCCTCGGGTCGTATTTCTATTTCACAAAATACAAAAAGGGCCGAGAGTATCCTATATATTGCCGCAGAAAAATCCAAAAGCTTGGGCAACCGGTGAAAATGGGTCGCGAGCGGCGAGCCGAAGTTATATTAGACGTGAACAAGCTTGCGCGTAAACACAAATACTTTGATGTCATAAATGTGCGCGTGTCACACGATCAGAATTGGCTCCTTTATGCCGTCGATACGGTTGGCAGGCGATTTTATACGCTCCATTTTAAGAATTTAATTACCGGCAAAACTTTGCGCGATGCGATCGCCGACACCACCGGCAACGCCGTTTGGATGAATGACAATAAAACCGTTCTATTTGGACGGCAAAATCCGAAAACGTTGCGCGCGGATCGAATTTTTAAATACAAAATTGGCAATAAGCAAAGTCAACCAACTCTTGTTTATTATGAAAAAGACGAAAAGTTCTTTACATATGTTTCAAAATCATTGACGCAAAACGAAGTCTATATTTACTCAGAAAGCAGCACCGCCCACGAATGGCGC
>JAJYHS010000239.1 GCA_021784635.1 bacterium | reverse complement strand
CGCACCGGATGGATCGAACGGGAGATTCAAACGTGCTTTGCGTGTGTATGATCGCGCGGGGTTGCCGTGTTTCAATTGTTCCGCGCCGATACAGTCGCGGGTAATGGCGGGGCGAGCGACGTATTGGTGTAGGGTTTGCCAAAAATGACAACAGTCAGCGACTCGCGTTCTAAAGAAACTATTTATAGCGCAATCAATTGGCCACTTGTTGTCACCGCCTACGCCACCATGTTTTGCTTAGGTACGCTTGATAATATTCGCGGGCCGTTTTTTCCGGATGTAACGCGGGACCTTCATCTCACAAATTTCCAAGCGGCGTTTTTTTACGCCGTCGTTAGCGGGATGGCCTTCGTTTCAGGCGCGGTGGTCGCGAAATCGGTTCAACGGTTCGGGCAACTCCCGGTTTTAAGAATTGGGCAAATCACAATGGCCGTCGGGTTTGCTATTTTGTCGCGGGTTGAAACCTTTTGGCAAATGATTGGCGCTTGTATCGTATTTGGTTTGGGTTTTGGAGTTCTAAATGTCGCGCAAAACTTATTAATTCTAAATGCGACGTCGACAATTGGCCCTGACAACGGTGTCTATGGGCCGCGTCGGCGTCTCTTGTCCGGACTCCATTCGATGTATGCATTTGCCTCAATTGTTGCCCCGTTGGTGGCGGCGTACTTTTTTCGCATTGGCGGGAACTGGCGCGAAGTCTTTTTGATTGCGGCAGTATTTGTATTGTCATCCTTTTTTATCAGCTTCTGGCCATCGAATACGCGAACAACGGCATCAGAGGCCGCGGGCTGCGCGTCGACGTCAGAGCCGGCAAAGTCGGCTAAATTACCGGTTGGCCGATTGTGGTTAGTGGCTTGCATGTTGTCTTTTTACTCACTCGCTGAGCTAACAGTTTCATCGCGTCTGGCGCTTTATTTACGTCATGGCTTTGGCTACAAACCCGCTGTAGCCGCAGAGGATGTCGCGCTTTTTTATTCATTCTTGCTCATCGGCCGCCTGATTTTTTTCTTTTTTCACTTTCGCTGGAGCACGCGTTCAATCATCGGGTGGGCTCTCGTCGGTACGATTGCTTTTTTTCTAATCGGGTTGTCTTGGCGGCCCGACATTTTGGTTTTGTGCGGGTTATTTATGGCTCCCGTGTTCTGCTTGGGGATTGATTATATCGCCGAATTGTTCCCCGAAAACCCGAGCGTTGCGGTGAACAATTGCATTGCAATAAGCTGTCTGTTCATCGTGTTGATGCATATTTTACTTGGGATTTTAACCGATCAATATGGAATCGCACGCGCGTTTACAGTCGCACCGGTTTTTGCGGGGTTGTCACTTTTGTTCTTGTGGTTGAGCGCGGTAGAGACTGACAAGTCTTGGAAATTAGGCCGCCCGTGGCAACGGACCGACGCCTCAGTGACAAAGATTTGACTAATGCATTTTATGGTTTTTAACCCGAGTTTTGATTTGGCAAACCGGGCACGCAGCTTCTTCGCGAAGATAGTAGTCATCGAGATATGTTTCGACCCGGATTTGCAAAGCTGAACCGCAGAGTGCGCACTGGTTTTGCGTCTCAACGAATAGTCGTTCCTGTGCCGTTAACGGTTTCATGACTCCGTCGCGCTTCGCGTTTGGTCGTTGGTGTTGATCCATCGTGTGTCCCTCCAAGTTGCGGCGAAATGTGACCTCAATTCACATGTGCATGCAAAATTGGTACTCGGGACAATAGGCCGGATTCTGTCGAATGCGGCCTAGACGTTGCGGGCGGCGTAGTATTCTGTGAACAAACCAGCATCGAAGTTAAATGGCACGTGTTCTGTACTCGGCACATTTTGCACAATTCCAACTTCTTTGCCGTTTTGTTCTTCTTTGCGCAAGAAATCAGCCACTTCAAGACGCGGTGACTGTTTGGCGCGTAAATAAATTTGATTTTGAAAACCTTTGTCTGAGAGTGTGACTTGGTCTCCGACTTCTAAAACGTAAGAGCCGATATCGACTTTTTTGCCGTTCACTCGTACGTGGCCGTGCGAAGCAAGTTGTCGTGCCGCGCGGATACTCGGAGCAAAACCTAAGCGGAATACGACGTTGTCGAGACGGCGCTCTAACAGACCCATGAGTTTTGCTGTCCAGTTTGTGCCTTTGCCTGTTTTTGCATGACGAATAAATCGGCGCAACTGTTCTTCGCGCAGTTCATAATGTTGGCGAATTTTTTGTTTTTCTTCTAAGCGCAAAGCATAATCAGAAAACTTGCGGCGTTTGTTGCCGTTCTGACCGGGTGGATAGGGGCGCCGTTCAAGCGCGCCAGCTTTACCAAGTCCGGGGAGTTCGACTCCTAATCGACGTTGAATCCGAAATCGTGCCACTTTGCCCGTTTTGCTCATCCGTAGTTACCTCATATTGAACAGTAGAATAAGACGGCAGATATACCGGGCTTTGGGGGCCTACGCAAGCGTTTAATGCAATTGCTGTTGGAGGATTGGCGCTGAGGTCGGCTTAGGGATCGTAATGGTTTGGGTGTGCAGATAATTTTGGAGGTCATCGCTGAACGACGTGAGGTTGAAACCGGCCGCCATATTATCGCTAGCAGTTTCTCTCATGCCGGCGTTTTGGGCATGGCGACCGAGCGCAAACTGGCCGGGCCGTAAATTTGCGGTATTTTGCGCAATTGTGCCAGTAACCGAGACGCCAAACCCTAAAATCGAAAGAGCCCGGTAAGCGTTGAGACGTTTTTCGTAGCGGGTTTTACCTGCGAGACGAATCGGATCGAGGTCCCCAGTCTGCGTTATCTGTGCGATTAGTCGAGCGGCATCGAAATCCGGATATTCAGCTTTAAGTAGGGCGGCAACCCCGCTGACGACGGCAGTAGCTTGCGATGTTCCTGTCAGATAGCCATAAAGGCCGCCGGGCAATGTCGAATAAACATTTTTACCGGGAGCTGCAATATCGACGGTGCGTGTCCCGTAATTGCTTGACTGTAAAACTTTGTCCCGACGGTTGTATGCCGTCACCGAGATAATGTTATCTAAACTGTAGTCGGCGGGGTAATAATGGTGAGTATCCGAATCGGAGTATTCGTTGCCGGCAGCGGCGACAAAGAGAATGCCTTTTTTGCGAGCTTCGGCGATGGCCGCGCGTTCAGGGGCACTGGGTTCGAGTCCGCCTCCCGAGAAATTGATGATGTCAGCGTCATGATCGATGCAATAATGGATGGATTTGATTTCGTTGAGTAAGTTATTGTCCATCGGGTAACGAGGATCGTAATATTTAGCAATGATGAGAGTGACGCGCGGTGAAACGCCGATGACTCCGCCAGCCGCACCAGTTGCTCCGATAATGCCGGCCACGTGGGTGCCGTGACCTTCGTGATCGCTAATGTCGCCGTTACCCGTGATAAGGTTACATCCGTGAACGTCGTCGACGCAGCCGTCTTTGTCGTCGTCGATTTGATTGGTGGCTTTGTTTTGGCCCGCAGAATCGAGACCGGTTTCGCCGGGGTTGGTCCAGAGGTTGGCTTTTAAATCGGGGTGGTTGACGTCAATGCCGGTATCGATCACGCACACTTTAACTTTGCGGCTCCCTAAAATGTGATGTTTTCGCCAAGCTTCGAAAGCATTTATACTTTTAAGGTCCCATTTTTTTTGCGCAAATTGTTTATCAAAGCTCCTGTCATACAAAAGGGCGTCGAGTTGGCTCTTTTTCTCGGGCTTTTTGTAAACTGCTTTACCAAGTACAATATTACGTGAGATGTGGGAGGCGCGAATACTGGCAAGATCGGTCTGGCTGAGTTCAAAATTCTGTCGGTCGGGATTCATATTATGGTCGGCTAGCATTCGAAGCGATTTTAGCCGGTAAAGATTAAAACAAAGAACAGCGGCAAGCGCGAACACGGCGATTATGAAGAAGGCTGGTTGTTGTTTATTTTTTCTTTTCATATAATCCCTCGATCTGTAGTAAAAGACATCTCGCAGTTGAACGCTCAATAGATAGTAAGAGCAATTGCGGTGCCGCCCCCGTGCGCGTACAAGTATTCGTAATCATTGAATTATCGACTTGAGACGCGCGCAATTCGCGTTCATGATATAGTGAGCTGTCAACTTTTTAGACAGAGGTACATCATTCGCCGCGTTCGCATTCGCATTATTGGTATTACCCTATTTTTTCTTGTGGGTTACACGGTTATAAAAGCAGTCGAAATTCTGCCGTCACAGCCGTGGCTCGCGGTGGCGCTTGCACTCGGAATCTTCGTGCTCATAATCGGTTGGCAGTGGATCAGTCACCACCCACAATGGAACGTCAACGATAAAATTTGGTATCGAGTGCTGGCGTGGTGCGCTTCAGAGGTCATGTCGTTTTGGTCCATATTTATTCCGCTTTCGTTTGTAACAGATTTAATTTATCTTTTCGTGCGGACAGGCTTACTCGAGGCACACGCGCGACCTTTGCCATTTTCGATGCGCAGCCTCGAATTTTTTATGTTGACGGTCACTGCGGTGATGACGATTGCCGGATATATCATCGCGCTGGCCGGCCCGAAGGTGCGCGATGTGACGGTGCCGATTGAAGGGCTGCCGGCCGACCTAAATGGTTTAAAAATCGCCCAGATCAGCGATTTGCATGTCGGCTCAACGATTCGCCGCCGTTACGTTGAGCGCGTGGTCGCCAAAGCCAACGCCGTGCAAGCCGATTTGGTGACGGTCACGGGGGACCTTCTGGACGGCTGGGCGGAGCGGTTAACAGAGCATCTTAACCCACTATCCGGATTACAATCGCGCCACGGCGTCTACTATGTTACAGGCAACCACGAATATTATTGGGACGCTCACCAAACAATCGACAAAATAAAGCAATTTGGTTTTGTCCCGCTTATAAACGAAAGCGTGCCGTTAAAAATCGGCGAGACGCACGTTTTAGTCAGCGGCATTACTGATCCGGCCGGACAAATGCTATCTGAAGATCACATCCCGGATGTCGCGCGGGCCGCGCGCATGGTAGGGGCGGCGCAAGCAGCGCATTTGAACTCAGACTTGCATCAGGGCGCGGACGTTGTAAAACCCCTTTTGCGCGTGCTTCTGTCGCATCGACCTGACGTTTATCGCGAAGCCGAGGAGCATGGATTTCATCTGCAGTTATCAGGGCACACGCACGGCGGCCAATATTTTCCGTACAATTTGATGATGCGATTTTTTCATAAATTTCATCGCGGACTTCATCAATACGGTCGGCTTGCCATCTACGTCAACCCGGGGAGTGGTTACTGGGCCCCGGCAAACCGTTTAGGCGTTCCGGCAGAGATTAGCGTTCTTACGTTGGTTTCGCCCGTATAGCAAAGTGTTACTTAAAAAGTGACGGGTGCCCGTCTCAAATTGATCGATTGCGCCGCTCCAAATTGATGCAATTTAAATTAAATTTTGTTTAGATCAAAAGTTTTTAAACGGTTATATAATTTTAAAATTGCGCTTCAAAATAAGACGCTTCATTACGCCGGCGCGCGAAGATTCGAACTGAGCTCGATCTTTGTCTCGTATTTAAACATAAAATGTTTCAAATTAAAACATTTAGGGTTCGGGCGATGTTCCGGAACTGGCTTATGGTCCCGTCGATTTGTGAATTGGGGGGTTGATCCGCTTATGGTTTTTGTTAAAATTTTCTATTGAAGATGTAGGAGTTGGAACCGCAATGAAGCTATGAGATGGCGCTCGCTTTGTGGAGCGTTCTTGAATCGGGGCGCTGTAGTAATAGCTAAAATGTTCCGATAGTTTAAAAGAATGCAGTAAGGATAGAAACTGCGGCTTCGAGCCGCGAAACGACAAACCAAGTACACATTGTACGTTCAGGGGGAAATAATGAAGAAACCAAATACCCGGACATTAAACTCCGGTTTCTCACTTATCGAGTTGATGGTCGTCGTGGCCATCATCGGGATTCTCGCGGCTATCGCGATCCCAAACTATCAAAAATTTGAGCGTCGCGCCCGCGCCTCGGAGGGTAAAGAGCTCTTGTCTTCGCTTTACAACGATGAAAAATCAGCCTACGCCTCATATGAAGGCTACACGACAAATTTTGTTGTGATGGGCTTTCAACCCACGGGCAACCACATTCAGACTGAGGTCGGTTTTAAAGCAGCGTGTGCTGGACCGACAGCCGCACCTGGTCCGTCGTGCGAGCCGTTTAGCATGTACACCGGGGGTATTAATGCAATGGCATATACAAATGCCACCACCTCTGGCGCTCCGACCTATGGTGTGCCCGAAGCTAACGCTTATGATTTAGCCCAATACTGCACCTCGAGCGGAAAGTGCTCCATGGACCCTGCAGCGAGCCAGGCAATTGCGTCAACCTTGGCAGATTCCGTGGATCCGGCTAACACTGATACGGCTGGCGCCGCATCGTATACGTTTACAGCAGAATCTGTTACAGATTGTGGTTCAAGTACGCCAGATAGATGGACAGTTGACCAAGACAAGACCTGGACACAGAAATCTGACTGTACGATGTAGAGTGAACATGACCGAATTGTGTGAGATCATTGCGGAGGAGCATTTGTTCCTCCGCTTTTTTATTTTATGAAGTCTACTATGAAATTGGTTTTGATCTTAATTTTTGCTGTCGGGGCTATCGGCGTCTCGGCGCATAAAGTTGTTCCTGGAAGTCACCACAAAGAGATCCTATTTGCAATGCCTGCGACAGCTAAATATTTCACATTTGGTTATAACGATGTGATTGCTGACGCGGCCTGGATTCGCGCCTTGCAGAGTATTGGTGCCTGTGGCGAGCATCGTCGCGACGTCACGAAAGGAGTTCACATTGGTCCTAACCGAGTCGCTCGGTGCCACGATGGTTGGTCCTACCGGATGTTGGATCTAGTGATGACGCTCGCTCCACGCTGGCGCTTGCCGCAACGGGTGGGGCCGATGCTTTTGAGCATTTTCGTAGACGATCGCGACGGTGCAACGAAATTGTTTAATAAGGCGGTCAATAATTTTCCGAATGATTGGCGAATTTTGACTCGTGCGGGATATCATTATTTGTATGAAGATCACGATTACATGAAAGCGGCGATGGTCTACAATAGAGCCGCCAAGCAACCTGGTGCGCCTCAATGGTGCCGATATCTCGCGGCTAAATTGTACCAAGAAAATGGTCGCTTGCACGTTGCCAAGCTTGTACTTGAGAATTTTTTGAAATCCCCTGGTATTAGTAAATTCGGTCTTGAGATGGCAAAAAAGCGATTAGAGGACATTAACAAACAGTTGGCTGCGCTCCAATTAAAACATGAATTCGAAGAGCCGGCCCCTAAGCATCCTGTTTTCCCTACGCACGACCGCATATTGAAGTAATACTGTGATTCAGCGGGCGCTTGCCGGTTTTTAAAATATAAATTAGGTGGTGGCCGGGCGCGATTGACTGGGTTGTTACTATTACTTAAGTCTTTCAAGAAAAATTTTTGGGTGGATGAGAGATAGTCTTGCGGCGGCGATTTATTCGCGTCCAATTACGTGAGCGTCAAAGGGAACTTACGCCCAGCATTGGACATCGACTTGACAGCTCCCGAACCGCCTCCACTATAACTGTAGCTTTAAAGCCGTTCAACCAGACGATTTATTACATCCGGGGCCTCAATGCGAGATTATTACGAAGTGCTCGGTGTTTCGCGCACCGCTGACAAAGACGCCATCAAAAAGGCTTATCGCCAATTGGCGATGAAATACCACCCCGATCGTAACCCTGGCGACAAAGCTGCCGAAGACAAATTTAAAGAAGCCGCAGAAGCTTACGACGTGCTCTCACATGATGAAAAGCGCTCTCAGTATGATCGTTTTGGCCACGCCGGCATGAATGGCTTTGGTGGGTTCGGCGGTGGCCCGCAAGGCTTTCATGACATCAATGATATTTTCAGCGCGTTTGGCGATATTTTTTCAGATTTGTTTGGTCCTGGAATGGGCGGTATGGGCCAGCGAGGTCGTAGCCGGTCACGAGCACGGCGTGGATCAGACCTCCGCTATCGGCTTGAAGTTGAATTGAAAGATGTCATTTCCGGCACTCAACGAGAAATTCAATTTGAAACAGATGACGCGTGCAAAACTTGTTCGGGTTCGGGCGCCAAACCAGGAACTTCACCCACGACCTGTCTGACGTGTGGGGGGAGTGGTCAAGTCGTTCGTCAGCAAGGTTTTTTTGCAATGTCGACAACTTGCCCCACCTGTCGAGGCGAGGGCGTTATGATTAAAGAAATGTGCCCGGACTGCAGGGGCCGTGGCCGCAAACCGGTCCATCGAAAGCTTAGTATTCAGGTCCCCGCAGGCGTTGAAACCGGTACCCAGCTTCGGCTTTCAGGTGAAGGCGAGGCGGGTTATCAAGGTGGCCCAAGTGGTGACCTTTATGTACAACTGTTGGTCAAAGATGACCCGCGGTTTGAGCGTGACGGGCAGACGTTACACGGCGAAATACATATATCTTATTTGCAAGCGCTTCTCGGAACTGAAGTTGAAGTCGAAACGGTTACTGGCAGTACAAAACTCGAAGTGCGGCCCGGAAGTCACGATGGGAGCGAAGTGCGGCTTCATAACGAAGGTGTTCCTGCCATTCGGGGTGGCCGGCGTGGTGACCTTGTGTACCATTTAAAGGTTGAATTCCCCAAGAAATTGACCAAAAAAGAAGAGGAGCTATTACGCGAAATTGCGAATGAGACCGGAGTTGAGGTAATGGCGCCTGCGGGTTTTTTTGGCCGGCGGAAATAAAACTGAAAATGCGGCCCGTTAGTCGGCTGAAAAATGGTGGCCTTGACGATTTGCAAGGCGGCCCCAATGTATTATTGAGTAGAAAATGTTGAGAGATCTATGCGATTTAAACGAAAGAGGAGACATTTGAAATGAATAAAATTATCGGAATCGACTTAGGTACGACCAACTCCGTTGTTGCGGTGATGGAAGGCGGCGAGGCCAAAGTACTTGTGAACGAAGAAGGTGGGCGAACCACTCCTTCTGTTGTGGCCTATACAAAAGACAACGAGATTCTGGTGGGTCAAATTGCAAAACGTCAGGCCGTCACTAATCCCGAAAATACTATTTATTCTTCAAAACGCTTTATTGGCCGACGCTTTAACGAAGTTGGCGAAGAAATGAAACTAGTGCCGTACAAAGTGGTGCCGAAAGATCAAGATTGCGGATTTGAAGTGAAAGGCAAAACCGTATCGCCCGAAGAAGTAGGGGCCCAGGTTTTGCTAAAACTCAAAAAAGTAGCAGAAAATTATTTAGGTCAAGAAGTGACCGAGGCGGTGATTACTGTCCCGGCATATTTTAACGATGCGCAAAGGCAGGCGACAAAAGACGCCGGCCGAATCGCGGGTCTCAACGTTCGACGTATTATTAATGAACCGACAGCGGCGGCATTAGCTTACGGCCTCGATAAGAAAAAAGACGAAAAGATCGCAATTTACGATTTCGGTGGTGGCACCTTCGATATCTCAATTCTCGAAGTCGGCGATAATGTCGTTGAAGTCAAAGCGACCAACGGCGACACGCACCTAGGCGGCGATAATTTTGACCATCGTGTTCTTGAATGGATGGTCAGTGAATTCAAAAAAGAATCTGGAATTGATCTGCGCAATGACAAAATGGCGCTGCAGCGGCTGCGTGAAGCGGCAGAAAAAGCGAAAATCGAACTCAGCTCGCGTATGGAGACGGATATCAATTTGCCATTTATTACGGCCGATCAAAGCGGTCCGAAGCACCTCAATTTGCAGCTCACCCGCGCAAAATTTGAACAGATGATCGACGATCTTGTGGAGCGTAGTCTTGAACCCTGCCGAAAATGTATGAAAGACGCCGATATTTCGGCTTCTGAAATCGATGAAGTGGTTCTTGTCGGCGGTTCAACTCGCGTGCCAAAAATTCAAGAGGCAGTCAAAAAACTTTTTGGTAAAGAACCCAACCGTTCGGTGAACCCAGATGAAGTGGTTGCGGTCGGCGCGGCTGTGCAAGGCGGTGTGCTTTCGGGTGAAGTGAAAGAAGTTTTGCTCCTCGATGTGACGCCCTTGTCGCTCGGTATTGAAACCTTGGGTGGCATAATGACAAAGCTTATCGAGCGCAACTCGCGTATCCCGACGCGCAAGTCGCAAGTATTTTCGACCGCGGCTGATAGCCAAACGAGTGTCGATGTTCACGTGTTGCAAGGTGAGCGCGAAATGGCTCGCGATAATAAAACGTTGGGCCGGTTTGAGTTGGTTGGAATCCCGGCCGCTCCACGCGGGATGCCGCAAATTGAAGTGACGTTCGACATTGATGCCAACAGCATTTTAAATGTTTCGGCAAAAGATTTGGGTACAGGTAAAGAACAAGCTATTAAA
>JAJYHS010000058.1:884-10513 GCA_021784635.1 bacterium | reverse complement strand
CCCACGCGAGTCGCTCGAAACGGTAACCTGTTTACCTGGAATGGTCGGGTCAGTATCAAACGCACGGAATTCAAAACAGACAAGGCTCCGCTGGATTTTGAATGCGCGTGTTATACATGCCAAAACTATTCGCGGGCCTATTTGCGCCACCTCTATTTGAGCGGTGAGATCTTGTCGGCGCGACTCAATACGATCCACAATTTGCACTTTTATCTCGAATTGATGTCGAAGTCGCGACAGGCGATTCGTGAGGGCCGATGGGATGAGTTTCGAGATTTCTGTCTGACGCGGTTTATAAAGTCGTGATTTCCCGCGCAGATTTCGTGATGACATAGGTTTGGGTTCAATTCATTTTGGATCGTCATATTTGAAACAACTGAGGAGCCTTATTTATGTCGTTCATACGTCGTCGGTGGATGGTCACTTGTTCAACAATTTTTTTGGGCGCAATTGTTTGGTTAAATAGCGTGCCCGCGTATGCTGCTGCGGCGGCTGGCGGCAGCGCGCCGTTTTATATGCAGCTCCTTCCGTTTATTGCGATATTCGCGATCTTTTATTTCTTAATTATTCGTCCGCAATCGAAACGACAAAAAGAACATCAAACTTTTGTATCTAAGCTAAAGCGCGGCGATCAGGTTGTTACGGCCAGCGGAATTTTTGGTAAGGTCAACGGCATTACCGATCAATTCGTAATGCTTGAAGTATCTGATGGAGTGAACATCCGCATACTCAAAACTCAAATTGCGTCAGCTGTGACGGAAGGTTCCACAAATGCTTGATAAATTATCGTACCGATGGGCGATCATCATATTTGTTCTTTTGCTCGGTGGATTCTGGCTGTCACCCAATTTTGTTAATTATGGTAAGAAGAGTGTTTTTGGTCGCAACAAGATTACCCCGGGACTTGATATTCAAGGCGGAATTCACTTGGTATTGGGTGTCGACGTTAACGAAGTTGTTCGTGAGCAAATCGCGCGTACGGCAAAAGACATAAGTGGCGAACTGAGCGACAACAAAATAAACTATAAGGCCGTCAATATTGTCGGTGCCAATAAATCCGAAATCGAAATTCAGCCGACGGATTCGCAAAGCCAAGCGGCGATTGTAAAATATTTGGCAAAAGAATATCCGACGATCCTGCAGGTTATTTCGCAATCCCCGATCAAAATTGACATCAAATTCTACGATGCCTATCTCGACCGGACGAAAAAGCAAGTCGTTAACCAAGCCATTGCCGTGATTCGAAACCGAATTGACGAATTCGGTGTCGCCGAACCCAGTATCGCGGCCGAAGGCGAAGACCGCATTGTTGTACAATTGCCTGGAATTCAAAACGCCAACCGCGCGATTGAACTTATAAACAAAACAGCGATGCTCAATTTCAGAATCGTTTCGAATGCGATTGCTTTGCCGAAATTGGTAAAAATGATCAGCGATGCTGAGAAAAAATATCATTTTGAACTGACCGCCGGTCGGGCCACGCCGCTAGAAGACATGCAAGGTTCTGAGCCGGCAAACACCAAGGTAACCGCTGCCGGTACAACCGTAAATAAAACGCAAGTCGGAAGCGGCAAGAAGTTAACCAATACGGTTAAAGGAGCCGCACCACAAGTCGAGAAGCTGCACTATCTTGGATACGTTAGACGGTTAAATAAAGTATTGGCGTCAAAACTTCCGAAAAACACCATGATCGTATTTCAGAAGCTGCCGAACGCGGCCAATATCGTCGTTGGACGTCGTCCGTATTTGGTTGATACCGGCTCACATCTAACGGGAGCGAACCTGGACGATGCGTGGGTCCAAAACGGTCAATTCGGACGGCCTGAAGTCGATTTTCGTTTTACCTTAGAGGGCAAGAAATTATTTGCAGCATTGACTAAAAAAGCGGCAGGCGGGCAGTTGGCCATCGTCCTCGACGATGTCGTGAAATCCGCGCCTATGGTTAAACGAGAAATCGATAGCGATCAGGCGCGTATTACCCTTGGCTCCGGTAATTACGATAAAGTGTTTAGCGAAGCGAAATTTATCGCAACGGCGCTGAGAGCGGGTGCTTTGCCAGCGGCACTTGAACCACTTGAACAGCAAACTGTCGGGCCATCGCTCGGTTCGGCTTCAATTCAAAGAGCAAAATTCGCCTCCATTATCGCCTCGCTTGCGGTGTTCATTTGGATGTTATTATATTACCGCGGTGCGGGTTTAATTGCGGATCTCAGTTTAATTTTTAACCTGTTTTTGACTTTTGCGGTTTTGACTGCGATGGGCGCGACATTGGATCTCGCCGGTATTGCGGGGCTGGCTCTTACAATTGGCATGGCTGTCGATGCGAACGTTATTGTTTACGAGCGGATTCGAGAGGAGATGCGCAAGGGCGCAAGCCCTGCCGGTGCGGTTCGCGATGGTTACCATAATGCGTATCCCTCGATATTTGATGCGGACATTTGTACCATTCTGACTTGTTTTGTTCTGATTTATTATGGCACCGGTCCAATCCGCGGATTTGCTGTGACGCTTGCAATTGGGATGGTGACGTCAATGTTTACAGCCGTTTTCTTTTCACGCACGGTGATGGAGACATTGGTAAACAATTTCAATTATAAAGTGTTTAACATTACGCCAAATAAAACATCCGCACATAATTAAGGTAAACAGTAAGTAGGTAAACAATGGCTTTAGTTCCATCTGCAGTAAATCCGAATAGAAAGTTTGACACCGGTCGATTCGACTTTTTGGGTAAGGCAAAATATCTCGTTCCGTTGTCGATTATCACAATTGTGGTCGGGCTAATTAACTTAGGTACTCGCGGCCTCAATTACGGTATCGACTTTGTGGGTGGTACGGTCATTCAAATTCAGTACGAAAAGCCCGTCAGCGCCGAAACTGTTCGACAGGTTCTCAATCACGCCGGCTATCAAAAGGCGATGGTGCAAACCTTTAGCAACAATCGCGATTTTTTGATTCGCACCGAAGCGCTTCGCGGCAAGACCCAACGGCAAAGCGACCAATTGCAAAATGCTTTGGTCAAAAAATTATCTGCGGCCCTTAGAACTGGTGTGGCTGGTAACCCAGCGCAAATTGAAAGTGTGAACTCAGTCGGGCCAGAAGTTGGCGCTCAGCTCAAGCGTAACTCGTTACTTGCGACGTTCTACAGTTTGCTAATGATTTTGGTCTATATTGGGATCCGCTTCGACTACAAGTACGCTCCCGGGGCGGTGTTTTGCCTAATTCACGATGCCGTCGTGACCATCAGTATTTATGCGATTTTTAGGCGCGAGGTGAATATGCAAACGCTCGCGTCGATTTTAACCCTGTTGGGGTATTCGACGAACGACACGATCATTACGTTCGACCGGATTCGTGAAAATGAAAAAGTGTACCGTGGTGAAAGCTTCTATAATTTAGTGAACCGTTCGGTGAACGACATGTTAAGCCGAACCCTTTTAACCGCGTTCACTACTGAACTTGCCGTCTGTGGTCTTTATTTCTTGTCTGGGGGAGTAATTAAGCAAATTACATTTACACTTCTTGTTGGGATCATAATCGGCACGTACTCGTCGATTTACATTGCCGCGTACATTGTCATTTGGTTCGATCGCCTTGAGAAGCGTAAAGCTCAGGCGCGATTGCAAACCGCCAAAGCCTCAAGTTAGGTATTGCCGTGTCGGTGGGGGGGGATCAATGGGTCGCGCGTACTTCGCCGGGCGAAGTCCCTCCAGAGGATATCCCGCCAGCAATATGGAACGTCTTGCGAGCGCGAGGCCTCACTGAGCCTGATGAAATTGAAAAGATTTTGCATCCAAGACTGCGCGACTTAGCTCATCCGTTCTCGCTCGATCAAATGGACCGCGCGGTTCAATTGTTGATCGAAGCGCATAAGAAACAAGAACCGATTTTAATTTATGGCGATTATGATCTTGACGGCACTCCGGGTGTCGCTCTGTTGCGCGAGGGTCTTGAAAAACTCGGATTTACCCATCTATTTACGGTTCAACCGTCGCGCATGAACGACGGTTACGGTTTGCACGCGCACCTGGTTAAAAAATTTAAAGATAGCGGAGTACGTATCGTCATCACCGTTGACGTGGGAATTACCGATGTCGAGGCGGTCGATGAACTGAAAAAAGACGGCATTAATGTGATCGTAACCGATCACCATCTCCCCAAAAGCGTTTTACCTGATGCATATGCAGTTGTGAACCCGAATAAGGGTGATTGTGGCTCGAGGCTTCAACATTTGTGCGGTACGGGGGTCGCATTTTATCTGGTACTCGCTTTGCGTATGGAGCTTGAACGTCAGGGTTTGTTAAGTAAGCCATTTGATCCGAAAGACCTTCTTGATTTGTTTGCGCTCGCGACTGTGACGGATATGGTTCCGCTTGTTAAAGAGAACCGGATTTTGGTTAAACACGGTCTTCAACGTCTCGCTCATACCGTTCGGCCGGGATTGCGGTTACTTCTGGGGGAATTAGGACTCTACGGCCGCGATTTAACTGCACAGGACATCGGATTTCGACTGGCACCCAAACTTAATGCGCTCACGCGGCTCGAGGGCGACTTGACCGCTTATGAAATTTTGACAGCAAACGAAACAAACGCGCGCGATCGGGTCAATCAGGCCCTGCATGTGAATGAAAAGCGGCGAGCGCTGCAAGCTCATGCGAAACAAGTGGCGCAGCAGTGGACTCAAGCTCATTTTCAACCCGGTGACCCGTGTCTTTTTGTTTATTCAAACGAATTTCATCCTGGAGTCATAAGTCTTGTTGCAAATGACTTGGCTTCAGAATTTGACTTGCCAACTTTTGTGGGGGCGGTGTGTGAAGACGGGCGCATTGTTGGCAGCGCGCGTGCTCCATCGACCTTTGATAACAGTGAATTCAGTTTGCCCGAGATACTGCAACGAGCGTCGAGCTTTCTTACGCGATTTGGTGGGCATCGTCATGCTGCGGGTTTTGAACTCGATTTGAAAGTAGCTGAAGATTTCAGACAAGCCCTTAAAGCGGGTTTTAAACCGGCTGAAATGTCGAACCCTGTAACATCAGATGTGCCGTCAACATCACCTGAGTTAGAACGAGAAAGTAAGACGTTATTTTACGATTCAGAGCTTGCGTTACATGATTTTTCGCATCGGTTTATGTCTTGGCATGAGGCAATCGGTCCGTTTGGGCCTGGATTTGAAGCTCCTTCATTTTTAATGCGTGGTCTGCGCATACGTGCGGTTCGAAAGCTTAAAAATAAATTTCTTCGGTATACCTTAACCGATGGCTTACGCGAACTTGAAGCGCCATGGTTTGAAAATCCTGTTGAATTTGAAAAGGGGACCAAGATCGATTTTATTTTTGAGCCGCAATGGAACGATTATAACGGTAGGCGGACGCTGCAGGCTCGAATTTTAGCGGCCCGTATTCATTCTTCGAGCCGCCCTTTTGAAACAGATTAGAAAATAACTTAAGACTAATTTTTGACGAAATTGGTCAGCTGCAAGGTCACGTTGCCAAGCATGCCTGACGGTGCAATTTCTTGTACCATTCCGCCGACCGGTACGCTGCGATTGATCCAAATTTGAGAATCTGTATTTTGGGATGAATCGTGGAGCTTAATATACATACACACGAATGTGCCTTTCGGGACAGTGACGGTTGACTTGTGCATAGCCACAACTTTTTCTGAACCGGGGTTAGGCGGAGTTTGTGGTTTGCCGTTTACCAGCAATTTTAATATTTTGCCGATCGGGCTATATAAGACGTCAATTGTTTGTTTGCCCAACATGCTAAGGTTCATGTCCGTTTCAACCCAGTACCCTTGGCTCACTTGTTGCTTAACAAACATGTGTGAAGTACCGCTGATAAATCCCATATTCACGTTGTAATCGGCCGAATCGCCAACAGTGAAAATCCCGGACATAATCGTCTCGGACGTCATTTGTTTAACCACGGCGTGGGTGACGGCATTCGTTAACGCTTGGGCTTCGCTCGTTGCTAAATGCGTTGAATTAACAGTAGCGCCCCGGGCTTGAAAACCGAGAAGCAACGCCGCTGCGACAAAAAATGTTCGTACCATAAATCCTCCCTTTTATGTGCCGGTTAACCGGCTTTGTTCAAACCATCCTTGTAAATTGTCCATTTATCGAATCATGCTTAAAGAGCCGCGTCCACTAATTTTTTTGGCCGCTTGAGATGAATTATGAACGTTGTGCCCTTGTTTACGCCTTCGCTTTCGACATGGATGGTGCCGCCGTGCCGTTCGATAATTTCTTTTGCAATTGATAGCCCCAATCCAAGACCGCCAAGAATTTTTGAATCCTGTTTCGAAGTCTGCCAATACGTATCAAATAAATGCGGTAGCGCTTCTTTTGCAATCCCTCGGCCGGTGTCTTGCACAAATAGCGAAATGCGGTGATCGAGAGCCTTGGATCCGATCGTCACTTTGCCGCCTCGCGGAGTGAACTTTACCGCATTGGTAAACAAATTCCATAGGACCTGAATGAGCCGTTCATAATCCGCGTCGATATCGTTTGCGTTTTTGTCGATGATCACTTCTTTTTTGATTCCGCGTTCTTCGGCTTGGTTTCGAACAACGGACCACGCAGTTTCGATCGCTTCGTCAAGATGGACCGGGCGTATATTGAGTTCGAATTTGCCGCTTTTTAGGCGTGCCCAATCCACCAAATCGTTGACGAACATAAACTCAAGTTTGAGCGAACGTGAAATGGTATCTATGGCTATTTTTGCCGTTGTAGGATCTTCTGGCGACTGCCGCCACAAATCCGTGGCCATCGAAATCGTCGCGAGGGGGTTGCGTAACTCATGAGCGACTTGTGAAAATAATTGATCTTTTGTTCTGTTCATTGCTTCGGCCGCTTTACGGGCAACGCGTTCATCTTCGGTCCTGCGCGCTTTTGAGACAATTTGGCTTACCAAAATCGCGGCGACACCGAACACCGTCGCCACCGTAACGTCGGCGAAACTCAACGGCCCTAAATGGTAGCGGGGCGGCAGAAATAAAAAATCAATGGCAGCAACTGAACATACTGTTGCGCAAAGGCCGCCCCAGAGTCCACCACTCCAAGCACTGGACATGACGACCATTCCGAACAGTATGTCGACTGTTTTGTCTAAATAAGCTTGCAAAAAAAACGAGACGAGTGCCGCAATCGCCGTCAATACGGTGGGGAGCACGAATCTCAAATAAAAGAGCCGACGGTTTGATTTCATGCGGAGTTATTTATAGATTTATTTAAGAAAACTTCAAAACAAGTTCTCGGTAGACGTGGTTAGGCGCCTGTGTTATCTACCCAAGGGGCAAGATATCTAAAATTTCAAATCGACGCGCGGGGCCGAATGACAAAAATGAAAGCAGCAAAACAAAAAAAGCTAACACCGAAAAAGAAACATATTCAAAAGCCGGTTCGTAAACTCGCGCAAAATCCGGGTAAATTAAAAATGGTGTCGGCCCTTACGACGCAGGCCAAAAAGCGCGCCGAAAAATTAGATAAAATGCTCCTCAAATTGGCACCGGGCCCTTACACGCAAATCCTCAAGCAAATTCAGACGAGCAAGCGCCGAATCAACGAAGAGCGGCAATTGGCACTTCAATTGGGTGAACGCATTCTTGCAAAGGCAAAAGAAGTTCGCGCTTCGATACCGTTGCCGCGAAGTCGAGCACCTCGAGGTTAGATTTTGAAACAGCAAACCGTTGTACTGCTGTCTTCGGGGTTAGATTCAACCGTCAATTTTATGCAGGCGCGGCGCAATTTCGGAGTCAAACTAGCGGTCACATTTCAATATGGGCAGCGGGCATCAGTTCGCGAAGTTGAGCGGTCGCGATTAATTTGTGAACGTTATGAAGTTTCTCACAAAGTAATTGAGTTGCCTTGGCTTGCGGAATTGACTTCCACTTCACTTGTAAATCGTAATTATGATGTGCCAACGGGAAAACGTTTGGCCATTGATGATGTTACGATATCGCAAGAATCAGCAAAGGCGGTATGGGTTCCGAACCGCAACGGAGTTTTTTTAAATATTGCGGCGAGTATTGCCGAATCAATAGGTGCCGATTTCGTTGTACCGGGGTTCAACAGTGAAGAAGCGGTTACGTTTCCGGATAACTCCGTGGAATATTTGCATGTGCTCGATCAAAGCTTTAGTTACTCAACCCTCACCCGGGTCAAAACAATTTGTTTTACGCAAAACATGAACAAAAAAGAAATTGTACTACTGGGTCGCGAGTTAAGCGCACCGTTTGACCTCATGTGGCCGTGTTATTTTGGTGGCGCAGAACCGTGCGGTGAATGTGAATCGTGTTTACGCTTTAACCGGGCTATGGCGGGTGCGGAGTTGAAACGATGAAGTCAAAGTTTATCGAAAAATCTTTTTTATATGACGGCTCGCAACTGCGCAGTCTTTTTGCCTACCTGAATTTTGAACTCGAAGGTGATTCGATCGTCGCGTGGCAGGGTCCGTGCAACATACCTTTTGATAAAATGATCGATGGCGAAGATCTGTTGGCGAAGAGCGCCATATGCGGCGAGAACATGCTCCATTTTATTGTGGAGCTATTTGGCGCTAGTCTGGCCCAATCGGTTGCGATGCAGCGGCTTCTGGCCTCGATGGCGTCAGATACACTTCAAGAAATGAACTCAACTTTGCGAATAGGCGCGGGACCAAATTTACTACGACGTGAGGGTGACGATTTGTTTATCGGCGAGCGAAAACTGTCGATCAGCATTGCCACGGTTTCGCCCGTGTCGGCATTAATACATTTTGCAGTTAACGTCGACAATCGCGGCACACCCGTCCCCACAATTAGCCTTTCAGATCTTAATGTTGCCGTTGAACCGTTTGCCAAGCGATTACTACAGAAGTTTGCCGACGAAGCGGAGTCGATTGCGAGAGCCACTCGAAAGGTGCGGCCCACAACAAGCTTTTAAAGCACAACCATAAGCTTTTCGAATTGACCGCAGACAAGCGATTATATAATGCTGTGCTTTTGCATAGCCGAGGAGAAATGGCATGAATAAACTTTTTATCCGCAAACCCATGAAGCAGCTCATAGCAGAAGGCGATTCGTCAGCTGAAAGCGGACCCGGGCTCAAACGTCACCTGACGGCGTTTAATCTCACGACTTTGGGCATCGGTGCGATTATCGGCGCTGGGATTTTTTCTTTAACCGGAATTGCGGCCGCCGATTACGCGGGGCCTGCAATCATTTACAGCTTTGTGATTAGCGGAATATTGTGCGCTTTCGCCGGTCTGTGCTACGCCGAAATGGCGTCGATGGTGCCAATCGCCGGCTCCGCCTATTCATATTCGTATGCAACGCTTGGTGAATTTGTCGCATGGATCATCGGTTGGGATTTGATTTTAGAATACGCTTTTGGCGCCATTACGGTTTGCGAATCGTGGAGCGGCTATGCCTTGTCACTCCTGCAAAAAACGCTTGGCGTTCACTTCACAGACAAGATGATGTTGTTCACTAAAGGCCCGTGGGAGCACGTTACGCTTAGTTCCGGCGCCGTTGTTCATGGCGTTTGGAATCTGCCGGCTTCTCTGATTGCCCTTGCGGTGACGCTCGTTTTGATTAAAGGCATTAAAGAGTCTGCGACAATTAACAACATCATCGTCGTGACTAAGGTG
>JAJYHS010000058.1:0-874 GCA_021784635.1 bacterium | reverse complement strand
CGTCGTCCTTGTTATAATCTTAGGGTGGGGTGTGATTAGCATGCATAACTGGCATGTGAACCCTACTGCATCGGGTCTCATGGCGCTTATTCCGCCGCCTCAACATGTAATGCGCGAACATCATATGATGACCGTATTTGGTTTGCCGGGCGTGCTTACTGGAGCGGCAGTCGTATTCTTTGCGTATATCGGGTTTGATGCGGTCTCAACGGCTGCGCAAGAAACGCGAAATCCGCAACGAGATCTGCCAATCGGGATCCTTGCGTCTCTTGTGATTTGCACAGTCCTTTATATATTGATGGCTGCGGTTATGACCGGGGTTGTCCATTATACAAAGCTTGGCGTGGCTGATCCCGTTGCAGTCGCTATTGATAAAATTATTCAGCTACGACACTGGCCACTTGCGGCCAAACTCCCGCTGGGTTTTGGTGTGAAGTTTGGAGCGTTGCTCGGCTTGACTTCAGTTGTATTGGTATTGATGCTGGGGCAAACGCGGATCATTTACACAATGGCGCGTGATGGACTGCTCCCCTGGTTTCATCGTGTGCACCCGAAGTATCAAACGCCCGCTATTGCGACAATTGTGACCGGTATTTTTGTCATGTTATTGGCTGGAGTCATGCCGTTATCACTCGTCGGTGAACTTGTTTCTATCGGCACTCTACTTGCGTTTTCGCTGGTGTGTATCGGGGTCATTGTATTGCGAAGAATTGAGCCAAACGAGAAACGTCCGTTCCGGGTTCCCTTCTATCAAGTCATTGCACCACTGGGTGTAATCTCATGTATTTGGGTCATGACCGGTTTACCGTTAGATACATGGATACGTCTCATTGTATGGCTCATTATTGGGCTCGTTATTTATTTTACATACAGT
>JAJYHS010000024.1 GCA_021784635.1 bacterium | reverse complement strand
AGCGAAACACACGCTCAAGCGCCTGTTCTTTTGATCGATAAAGTTGGCATTCTTGCGGAGCTTTACACTTTGGCTGACATGGCGTTTGTCGGCGGGTCGTTTCAACGGAAGGTTCACAGTGTAATGGAGCCGCTTGCCGCGGGTCTGCCAACCATTGTTGGCCCCCACCATTCGAACAATTCTGAGGCCATCGAATTTCAAACCGTAATGACTCCGATCGGCCCGGCCGTGCGCGCGGTTCGAAATGGCGAACAATTGGCGGCCGAAATCGTGTCGATTCTTACGCAGAAAACGACGTGGGATGAAACGAAGCAAATCATACGTCAAGAGGTGCGCCGTCGAGCCGGCGGTACAGACGCGGTCATTAATTGGCTTAAGTCGAACATTGTTTGAGCGCGCCATTAGTGTTAGCCTTGTTGGCTGATATTTAAAAAATGAGGAATGCGCCCATGCAAAAAACAAAATTTTTACCCCTGCGAAGTGTACCGGCTTCTTCTAGATTTAAAAGCGGCGATACCTTGGTTGTTTTCGGTGAAGTGTTTGCGCGTGGTTACGTCAATGGATTAATTGACGTCGCTAAAGCACATGGTCTCAATGTGGTTTATGCTACTGCCGGCCGCCGCGATGAAAATCAAAACCTTCGTGCGTTAACGGCTGAAGAAATTCAAGAAAAAAACCAATCACCATTGATAAATGTCCCGCTTGAAGCGGGATTTGATCTTGAACCTCCCCGGCCTGTTGATCAACTTAAAGGCTACGGTCTCACGGGATGGGAAGATGCTCAACTCGATTGGGATTCGATCGAATTAAGTCGAAAACGGGGCGAAGAGCGTTTTCGAAAAAACGTAACGTTATTTATAAATGAACTGCGCAAACACATCGATGTAAAAAAGAATTTGATTTTCGCGCACACGATGGCTGGGGGCTTCCCGCGTGCGAAGGTGGTCATGCCCATCGCCAATAAAATCTTTAAAGGTTCAGGTGCACGTTATTCATCAAGCGCTGTTTTTTGGCAGAGCGAAATCGGCCGCCTTTGCGCCGAAAGTTTTCAGGATGTGACGGCTGAAACCTACCGGCATCTGATTGAACTTTCAGGCGACCTTCGTCACGAGATCGAAACAAATGGCGCAAGCGTACATTATTTAGGTTACGGTTATCACGGCAATGAAGTGCTGATCGGCGATCAGTACACATGGTATTCGTATTCGCCCTACCTGCAGGGCTTTGCCAAACTCCGGCTCGAAGACATTTCAAAAGAAGCGTTTGCCGCAGGGGTCAAATCGACCATTTTTAACGTTCCTGAAATCCTCACGAATAGCAGCAGCATATTTTTAGGAGTTGAAGTTGTACTTTACCCCCTTATGCGCGCGCTAAAAAAAGAAGCGGGCTCAATGCGGGTCCGTGAAATTCTCGAAAAGGCGCAATCGAAACTTAAAGACAGCGTAACACTTGAAGACATTGACCGGATCACGCAAGACTATCTTACCAATCCGACCGTACGTGCCTGGCCAAAGTTCGAGGGATGGCCACAACACAATGGACCCGAACAAATGGAACTTATGCGAGCAGCTTCGACACAGCTTATCGACTTACACAAAAATCCAAAAGAATTAATGACGGCCGAGTTAAGTGAGGTTGTGTTTCGCGCCTGTGGCGAAAATATGTTTCGTGAAATCAGTGAGCCGCGCGCACCCGTGGCGTGGATCGGCCACGATCTGGTCGCTAAATCTACGGTTTAATTATACGAGCACGGATTATTGTTGCGCGGTACACTTATGGTTTTGCTCGCCGGCTTGAGTTAACACTCGCAAGACATTGAGTATGCCCTCGCGATCTATCGACATTTGCGGCAAAATCGCCGCTGACGGTACGCAAACTCCGAGAAACTTGCGAGCACACGGTTTTGGCTCATGTTGCGTGATATGATCAAATTGATCGGGGTCATTATTGAAATATCGGCCCTGATACCAGAGAACTGTGGATTTATCTCCCCAACTGGTGGGGATCCGCTGGTATTTAATTATAAACGCAAAAATGGCTTTGAGCCGCGCAACGGAATAAGGTCTATTCGCATGCTCAAAAGCCTCCACCTGTCGCGCAATATAGCCGTCGAAGCGCGAGAATGCCTCCATAATTTCGTATTGATCTAAAACGCCGTTTTGGTCGTGATCGTAAACTGCAAAAATGGTTTCGACGTAATGTAAAACCGTTGCAATGGTCGCAATTTCAGAAAACTGAATAAAATTGGCGTTCGTGCACGGATATCGTGCAATATCCTCAAGGTTGAAGAGTGCGTCGCGTTTCTCTTCAGGGCTCATTTGCATAAAGGCGCGCTGAAGATTCGGCAAATTTGAAAACGCTCTAAAATTATTGTCGAAAAAATGACTGTCAAAACAAGGACGATATATTTCGGGGTAACCGTAAACGTCTTTCGGCCCAGGCGGAAAACCATCACGCGCACACGCCGCGCTAATTTGTTTATACAAGACATTACGCACTTCACCGCCCGACCAAAGCGTCGTGATATATTCCATAATCTGATTAAAATTCAAAAGATCGTGCTTTCTATGCCCTGGAGTATTGATTCCGTCGCCGTCGTAAGTAAATAGTTTTGCTTCAATAAACGATTTTGTCCCCGACCCGTATTTGGGGTACATAAACTTTAAATCGACGCCTAAATCGTGAACAACATTGTAGAATCGATTCATTTCCGATTCCGTCACGCCCGTTTGAGTCCAATCGCCGTTGAGCAATGCAATTCTTCTGTCGGATGCGAACCCTCGCACAAGAAGCCGCGCGAGTGTGTGCATCACGTTCATGTAAGTCAAATCGGTCATGCCGTATTTCACGCCGTAATATTTCAACTCGTCGCGAGGCATAATGTAGGCGCGCTTGCCGCCGTTGCGAAAATACGGCGGAATATTGCGGATAATTTTTTGAATTTCGTATCCGTTCGGTGAAGCGTTCTGCGTTAACAATCGCTCTAAGTTGAAACTGGGTAAAATCGCCTTGAAATCTTGCAGAACACTCGGTGATGAGATCGAGGTGAAACCCAGCGCTTGCTGTGCCTCATTGCTGATGTATATTTGCGAACTTGCCCATAAATTAAATTCACTTTCGAGCTCACCGAGCTGTGTCCAAGTTAGCCCTTGCACCGTTGTTCCGCGCGGTTGTGTGAGTGGTAGCAGAGCGTTTGAAACAATGTAACGATAGACTTCGTCCGCCGATTCCGGGCGAATGCCGTCAGGCAGAAGATGCGCTTTGCCTAAAGCCGAAATCAGCAAATCGGTTGACTTAAACGAAACCATTTTATTCGGGATTTGATCAATCGTTCTGCCGATCAAATCAAAAATATCATGAGCCGTACCGATTAGAATGTCTAAGTTCGGTCCGTAGGTCATACTTGGACTGCGATCAAGCAAGCGAAAATTTATTAAAGAGGAATAAACGGATGAAATCGAATCAAACAGTTTAGGCCAGTCACTCGGCTCAATGACATTGCTGAGTTGCCCCGTGACCACGTATTTATGAGCTTTCACAAGGTTCGTAAACTCGCCCGGCGACATACTGTCGGGGTGCAGTTTTCGCCAATTTAAAAAAATCTGCGTGTCGCGTAGTAAATGGTCCAAAGACTCCAGCGAATACGGACGATTATTGGCCTGTAATAGCGCGGCAAAATCAAGAGCCGAAATTCGTAAATGTGTTTTGGCCTGCTCAAGAAACGCATGATTTATTTCCGCATTTGCCGCTTGATCCAAATGGCCATACAATCGGACATAGGGTAAGTTCGCGATCGCCTGATCCTGAACAAAGGTTACAAGATCGATCATTTTTTCGATTTCACCGTCGGTGATGACATCGCTCGAACCGCCTAAAATGACGGCTTTCAAATTCATGATGTCTTTTACGAATTGATCTGAAAGTTGTTGTTGCGGGCCCAAATAATGTTCGTTTAAAAACTTCTGCAAATCTTGAGGGCGATACCCGTTCGGGATAGTCCCTCGGGTAAAAACCATGAATCGGTTAAGCGCGGTACGAATGCAACCCGCAAAAGCCCGCACATGCTCGGCATTCATGTCACCGTCTAGATACGAATTCACCTTTTTGCCGATCTGGTACATGCACGAGTACTTGCCTAAATTTACCGATAGAGCCCCGGCGGGAGGGTTTCGTTCATTCCACCAGCCACAACCGAATAACCCGACGAGCAGCGAAACCGACGCGGCGGCAACAGCCACGCGAGTCATGTATTTTGATTTAAAATACATAGGTAAGCCCCCCGATCACCCGACTGTTACCCCGATATTTTGAAATGAAACTTGTGCTTGAAAAATTCGATGGCGGCAAACCCAAAACGTCGCCGGCAAGCGACCATGTCCAATGCCAGTCGTACTGATAATTCAATAAAAAGTGAACCCATTGACCGGCGTCAGAAAGTGAATAAATATACCCAAGCTCTCCGTCGAGACCCGAATCGGCTTCACGCCAAAACTGCGCATGAAATTGCAAACCCGCCAAACGGTCAAAACTCATTCGATCGGCGGAAGATTCCACCTCGCCTTGAATAATTGTGTCTGTTTTTGGATTCGTTTGCTCGATTCTCTGCACATAGCTCAAGCCCAAACCGGCATGTTCCAACCCAAAAATGTCCAGATCACGGCGATACAGGGCCCCTAAATACTGTGAGTCGACGAGTTGTGACTGCTCGTAATTACTCGGCAAACTAGGATTGTTAAAATGCTCCCACGTGTCAGAAAGCATGAATTCACCGTTGTCGTTAAAATGAAAACCGGCTTCGGCGGTAAAAACATGTTCGTCGATTACCATCGGCAGAACTGTTACTGTCGCGAGGTTTTCGGCAACATTGAAATTCAAATTGTCTGCTATATGAAACTGGTTCATTGGTTTATAGGCATACGAAGTTCTGAGATAGGGTCCGGCGTTTTTCTGGCCAAACTCCGTCATGACAGCAAAACTCTTATGAAAAATAACGCTCGAAGGGTTAACTGACGCAATGGTGTAATCGATATTCGAAGGCTCATTATAATTGCTGAACTGTGAAACAGGCGCGCGAAACCAACGGTTATCTGAAGTGATTTGACCGTTACTCACTTGGTAATCTGGCTGCTGGTCAGGCAGAAATATATCGGAGGCGAAAAAAACCATATGAAATCGGTCTTCGGAAATACGCGCAAATACACCAGTTAATCCCTGAGTCATGGGGTCAGCGGCGTCCCATCGAGCGAGCGGCTGCCATATCCCCAAATGCCAGAACTCGTCGAGTTCCGACCAATTTTGCACCTCGCGCCCAATTGAAAGTTGAAAATGACGAGACGGTGTTTTGACCTTCCAGAAGGCGTTAGGAACGGCGACCTCAAAATGCGTGCCCGCGCTCATGGGTAACACTAATAGCCCATCGGTTTTGAGGGTGTTTTCGAAACCGCTGCTCGTTTCGGTTTTATGGTAATAACCAAACTGCGGAGACAATTGGGTGTACTGACTGAACTGATCTGTCGTCTGCGCCGTGTTAGAGTTGTAGTTGTACTGCTGGATTTCGACCGAAAGATAATTTGCTCCCGACGAGCTCGGCATCGGCTCATTCGAAGTCGGAAGCGGCATAGTAATAGATTCGGTATCTCCGAGCGCGCGCGCCGGTTTCGGCCAGATGACCGCAATCAGGAGCGCAAAGCTAACGACGATGCTCGTACGAAGGCACCGATTGCCCTTAGGGCAAACAATCGATAAATAACCCATCCCGGCGGCATCATACCATTACATCCCGCATGGTCGAATGAGAGTCTCATGAGTGTAAATATTCCATTAAATCAACTGTTCAACTGAGACAAATAGGCGATTATTTCAAGAAGGCGCCCGCGATCAAGGCTAAAAAACCACCATTGCGGGTTGATTTGAGCCGGGTACCTGAATTGAATACTCGGTTGCGGTTCAACTGAATTCATACGCAGCCCACCGATTAAGGCGTGCTTAAAAAAGCGAAGCATTTTAACCAATTCCAGGGGCCCAATGGAGCCGTCATGATCCGTATCAAATCTCAGCATTAAAGTTTCGACATACTGTAGAAGTATAAAAGATTCATCGACGCTCGATTGACTCATAGGAACGGACGTCGCCCCGTGCGCGCGTACCGTTTCTTCAACATAAGTTAAAATATTGTTCCAGCCGGTTTGCGATAGTCCTTTGGCGTAACTTCTAAAGTCAGGCATATTCGCCATCAATTCGCCGTAATTTTTTTGCATGCTCGACCTGAAACATGGCTCACTAATCAAGCCGCCGGCCAAATAACAATTCTTAGGTAATGTCTGCATAAATACTTTGCCGGCATCGATCCCCGAAATGACATTCTGTACGTATTCAATCAGTTCATAAAAACTCAAGTAGTTATCGTCGTTACTTCGCGGCATAAACAAATTCGCATCACGAAAGAGGCGCTGATCAAACGTTGTATCACTTGGGCTATCCAAATTGAACATAACCAGCACCGGCTTCAAATCTAGATAAGCCTGGTGCAACTCGGTTTGGCTGAGTTCACCTTCTTTTAAACGCGTTTTGTTTTTAATATAGGCCTGAAATAAAACGTGAAATACCGCACGCGACCAATTGAGACGAGTTGCGCTGGCTAAGTTCACTGGCGCTTTTGACCGCCAGTTAAAAATCAACCGGCCATACGAATCCACACGAAGCGGCCAGGGGCCATTCAACACATGGGTCATTTCGATCCAACCCGGATCTTTTGGCAGTGATTTGCCCTCGATCAACGCGTTCTGTACTTGCACCCAATCGCTCACCTGATTTTGTAAATATTGAATTTTATCCGCACTTATACCTGACTTTGAAAATTCACCTTGCGGATTCAAAATCGTATCAAAAAACGTTTTCATGAAAGCGTTAGCCGTCGCCTGGTCAAATGTCTTCGGGAGAAAACCGAACGGGATGGCCGCGTCGACCACCGAATCAATATCCTTAAGCGGAATGACGCCGTTTGGCCGGCGTTGCGCTGCGCTTTCGAGAATATCGGTGATACTTGAAAACATCGAGCTCAACTCAATGAGTTGATTCGGGCGCTCAAGGCTGTTCGTCGTAAGAAAATATTGTTTTCGAACGAATAACGAATAAAGTTGGACCGCAATATGGGTCAGCGGGACCCAATCCTGCGGTTCAATTGCCGTGCTATTTGAATTCAGAATGACGGCCTTAACCTTTGCGACTAGCGGAATATACGGTGACAGATCGATATATTTCTGACTCGAATTTTGCCGGACTAAGAAATTATGTATCCCCTGAAGCAACGACTGCAAGTGCGCAAACGAGTAAGACGCATGATCCGGATTGATGACCGTAGGTAAGCTCGTCAGTGCCTCATTGATCACTTGCAGAGCTCGGTCAACCTGAGCTGATGATGGCCCCGCCCCGGCAGACTTCCCGAACAAGAAGCGGGTATATGGCAGTAGTTTGACTGAAATGTTATTTAGATCATTTAATAAAACGAGCGTGTGCTGAATTTCGGCATGGGTGATGACTTGTGACGATCCGCCAACAAAAATTGTTTTAAGCTCCATTAGCTCGGCGAGCAGGCGGTTTGAAATGACATGACCATCTGGGCCGCGCACTTCATGGGCAAGAAAATATTTTTCTAAAAATTCGCGAAGCCCTCGAGGAGTATATGCACCTTTAGTGCCCGGACTTCTGACATATGTTGAAAACATCGAAAGCACATAGTGAAAACAACCCCAGAGTGCGCGCGTCTCACCCACACTTGCTTTGCCGTTAAAATAATCGTGTATTTGCCCCGGGATCTGCTCCATACATTGCGCACCCGAGAGCTGTATATTTCGAATACTGTTGTACGGTGCATTCTGCCCGGAGCAGCCAAATAACGCGCCAAAAGCTAGCGGTAGACTAACCAAAACTATTGTTATTTGCCGACGCCGCAGCTTAAAAAACATAAGCCACATCCACGGACGCAAGGCTATTCGAGCGATACAAGGCAAAAAAACCGTTTTCTTGCGACGGGTTTGGGTCAGCGAATAATCCCAACAAATCGGCGCGTACGCGAGCTTGCCATGACCGGTCAAAACTAAATAAATATTCGTTGAGTAATTCCCATCCATCGAGGCGCGGATCGAAAGTTGCCTCGGTTTCGTAACGACTTAAGTACTCGCCCCATTTTTCAGGTGAAAATGAAAAACCTAGACGTAAAGCTGATAAATATCTTGGTCGCAAAGCAAATTGGCTTTCAGGTTGCGCTTCTTCACCAAGATCTTCCGGCTGATTACCCCAGACGTTCATTATACCGCCGTAAATCGTATCTGTTGAGTCACCGTAAACATCCCAATTTGCAGTAAGAGAGCCCATCCACGACGGTGCAAGGTTTTGCTCAATCCACTGGTAGGGCACCGACGCCAATTGCGGAGAGTCGTAGGTTACTGAAGGTATGATGGTGACGTGACCCACAGCCCCGGTGTTGATGCGCCAAATATTTTCAACGGTGGCAATGTGATGGTAATCGAACTGTGGTTCAACATTTACCCCCATATATGTTCCACTCGAGTCCGCCGCGATGCCAAAATTAAATCCCAATACGGGAGTGTTCATCGGCTTATAGGCGTAGGCAATATGCAAAGTCGCGCTAGGCGACTCTTTGTAATCCAACTTATACGCCACCGACGGTTTCAAAACGATCGATGTCAGTGACGGCAAATTGACATTCATATGTACGGGCGTGAGCTGCTCCCAAAGCGACACCACTGGAGGGGTATTGCGGAACCACGGGTTTTGCGACACCAACATGTTATTCTTCTCGTAATACGTTGGATCGGTTTCAGGAAAATAAAACGGCGAGACAAAAGCCGTCATTTTCAATCGCGAACCGGTCGACGGCTTATAAAATAATCCCGTGAGCCCGTCTTCGGTCGGGCGAAAACCATCCCAGTTAAAACGCGGTTGCCAGTAACCGAACTGCCAAAACGAATCGGCGTGCGACCAAGCCTCGCGATGGCGCCCGATCCAAATTTTATAACCGGGTCGAGAAATTTCGCCGCTGAGTTCTGGCACATCGTAATAACTTGTTTGTTCCTGATCAGAGTAAAACCAACGGGCTTGTAACAGAAATGGTGCCTTGAGATGCGTCACTCCTACGCCAACGGTTTCAATATTGCTCGATTTTTGGTCTCCACCAAAATAGTTGGACTTCGAATTAATGTACGAATCGTTACTGACGTCGAATGACATTTTAAACTGTGATAATTTTGGGGCGACTTTGCGAAGCGATAGTCGCGAGGTAACAGCCGCCGATGGCCGCGTTAGCGCGGGCGCGTCGTATCGGGTCGTTTCGGCGTGCGCTATGGCCAGTGGCACTATCCAAGCAAAAAACGTATTGTCCCCCCCCCATTTTCAGCCTAGGCTCAGTTGCTTAATTTAATCAAGTGGGGTGTATAGAAATGTCGACAGAAGTCTTTCGCACTAAGTCAGAATGGCAGAAAAATGCGCGCTACTCGACTAAAGACCGGCTTCGCATTCTTGAGGATTCTCTAACAAATCCAGACGAATTTTGGCGAAAACAAGCTCAAAGAGTTCACTGGTTTCGCGACTTTACAAAAGTGCGAAATGTCAGCTTCAAAAAACCCGTACACATAAATTGGTTTGAAGACGGCGAATTGAATGTTGCCTACAATTGCCTTGATCGACATTTGCCAAAACGGGCAAGTCAAGTTGCGTTTATTTGGGTCCCCGAAAATGAAAACGAAAAACCACTGAAGCTCACTTACCAAAAAGTGTTTGAAGAAGTGAATCGCCTTGCTAACGCCATGAAGGCTCACGGAGTCAAACGCGGTGATCGCGTGACAATTTATCTGCCGATGATCCCTGAAGCTGTTTATTCGATGCTCGCTTGCGCTCGAATCGGCGCTGTTCATTCGGTCGTATTTGCAGGTTTTGCTCCGCACAGCTTGGCCGATCGAATTAACGACGGCAAATGCGATTTTGTCATAACAGCTGATGAAGGCTTACGCGCGGGCCGACATATACCACTCAAGAAAAATGTTGATGAAGCTTTGAAAAGCGCGCCCGGTGTACGCAATGTTTTAGTGGTCAAACGAACTGGTGCCGACATTTCAATGACTCGCGGTCGCGACATTTGGTATCACGACGCGGTTGCCGACGCACCCATCGAATGTGCGCCCGAGAGTATGAATGCCGAAGACCCGCTTTTTATTTTGTACACGTCCGGTTCAACCGGCAAACCTAAGGGAGCACTTCACGCAACAGGCGGCTACCTCGTTTACTCATCTCTTACTCATGAAATGGTTTTTGATTACCATCCTGGCGATATTTATTGGTGCGCCGCTGACATCGGTTGGGTGACCGGCCACAGCTATATTGTCTATGGGCCGCTTGCAAACGGAGCGACTTCGATATTGTACGAAGGTGTACCGACCCACCCCACTCCCGCGCGAATTTGGCAAATTATAGACCAACACAAAGTTAACATTCTCTATACCGCGCCGACATTGAA
>JAJYHS010000257.1 GCA_021784635.1 bacterium | reverse complement strand
GAGATTTTTCAAAACTCATGACCTTTTTCGGCCGAGTTGTTTTTCATTACATTTTCTTCTATTTTTGCCCGCAAACTATTTTTAGCTTATAAATGAGTTTGAAATTTGACGTTGCCCCAGAGTGAAGATTAAAAATTAATCTTACCCCCGAGCAGCAAGACATTAAAAACAAGGAGCCAGAAATATGCAAAATTCCGTCGTACAGCAGAGTTCCAAATGCCGCCCCTACTGGATTCTCGCCACGGCCGGCGTACTGTTCGCGGTCGCCACACTACTCGGCGCGCTCGAAGCCCACGTTCTGCCTTCACGTTTATCCCCCGGCGCGCTTGATATCTTTGCCACAGGTGTACGCTATCACTTTTACAATACGCTTGGTCTTCTTGCGATTGGGCTCACGGCTTGCATCGTCGAATCACGACTATTGCGCTGGTCTGCAGTGCTCGTCATTATCGGCATAGTGCTCTTCTCGGGGAGCATTTATTGGCTCGCTTTCGGAGCCCCGACCATAATCGGTTTTGCAACACCTCTCGGCGGGCTCTCGCTTATCATCGCCTGGATTCTCTACGCCGTCGGTGTAATGCGACGATAAATTCAGTTATTTGAAAATTGCTCCGACGTTTGGCCAGTTCAATATGGCGGCTAGACTTAATCCACATCCGCGCAACTCTATTACCAAATCAAAAAATTTATCTTAAACTTAAACAAAATGGAGAAGCATCTATGAAGTCAAAACCATGGGCGATTAAAGCCATTTCAATTTCACTGCTGCTGGTGCCTATCGCACTGCTCATTTTGCTTTACGTTTCAAAATCGATGGGACGAACGACGCAAATTACTGCCGGCATGATCGAACTCATTGCTCTTTTCGGAGTCGCCAGTATTGTCGCTGCCTATAGCGTTTGGCGCGTCCGCCCCTGGGGATATATTTTATTGTTTATCTTTGGTGCCGTCATCATTGGCGCCGATACACAGCAGCTCATCGCAAACCCAAAAAGCCTCAATCCGTTTTATTTTGTTGATCTGATACTCGTAGTTGCGGCGTTCTTCCTGATGTCGCGCAGCCGGGTTCGAGAAGCTTACTTTAACCCCAAAATCCGTTGGTGGGAGCGACCTGAACGTCATCCTGTGAAATTCGATGGAGTGTTTGAAATGAATAGCGAAAAAATCACGGCCCCCATTTTAGACATTTCAGTTGGCGGATGCTTTGTCGATTTGCACAAGCCCAGCCAGATTGGCGAAACAATGAAAATTCAATTCAACCAAAATGGTGTCCAACTTACTTGTTTGGGCCGCATTGTTCGTTCGAGCGAAGATCCGCGCGGTATTGGCATTATGTTTATGAATTTGTCACGTTCTGATCGAAAGCAAATCAAACAGATCATCAATGGTTTGATATCTTTAAAAAATGTGGCTTAAAAATTGGCCAGATGTGTTTTGTAGACTTGCCCACTCGCCGTCGGTGTGCCCCTATTTATTTCTAGACGGCCGAGCCCGTCGCCTCTATTCTAAAATTCATTATGTGGCACAATATGATGGACTTCAACGTCGCTCCTTTGAATCTTATTCTTCGCGCTGTAGCCGTTTATTTTGCGATAGTGATCTTGCTTCGAATTTCGGGTAAACGAGAGCTCGGGCAGATGACTGCGACTGATCTCGTTGCGCTTTTGCTTATCAGCAATGCAGTTCAAAATTCAATGAACGGCGGAGATAACTCGTTAGTCGGCGGACTGTTGCTTGCTGCCGTTCTTGTGGCCCTGAGTCTTGCCATGTCTCATCTTACTTTTCGCAGCCGATTTTTTCGCATGGCTCTTGAGGGCACCCCTACGCTATTGATTCACGACGGAAAAATCATTCAAAAGCACTTAGTAAAAGAGCGCATGAATGAAAGCGAACTTCGAGTGCTGTTACGCGAACAGGGGATTCATGAGCTAAACGAAATTCAGGCCGCTATATTAGAGGCCGATGGCAAACTCAGCGTAATTAAATCATCTGATATCTCATCGAAATGAAAAATCAAGATTAACTTGCCCAAAATCGATCATCCACGCATTAAACAAAATAATTTTCATTTTTGCCGACCGCCGATTGCGCACGATGACTTGCAAAATTAACTTAATCTTGCAATTAAAAAATAGTCGTGCGGAAGGTGCGGGCCGAAATCTGATGGCGAAAGGCTCGTGTGGGGACCGCCGTTCAACAATCAAATAACTAAAAATGACTTCGGAGGCGCTACTGAAGAAATCTCTAGCTCAACGCACGAATTTGGACTCGATTAACCAAAACGAAAATCTTTCGGCCGAAAGCCTCAGCGCCGGAATGATCGGCAATGTTCTAGAGTGGTACGATTTCGGGCTCTATGGTTTTCTCGCCCCTTTGATCGGCGCACACTTTTTCCCGTCGTCGAATCCGATTGCTTCATTGTTGGGAGCTTACGGCGGATTTGCAATCGGATTTGCCATGCGCCCCATCGGTGGCGCCGTTCTTGGCCACATCGGCGACCGCGTCGGCAGAAAAGCCGTACTCATCGCATCTGTAGTCATGATGGGGGCGGCGACAACCATGATTGGTTTATTGCCGACCTATCAACAAATTGGCATATGGGCCCCTATTTTGCTTTTGCTCGTTCGATTGTTTCAAGGTTTTTCAGTTGGTGGAGAATTTACTGGTTCAGTTTCGTTTTTAGTCGAAACAGCTCCACGACATCTTCGTGGTATCGCCGGCAGCGTGGCCAATATTGGTTCTACTTTAGGTTACTTAGTTGCGGCTGGGCTCGCCGCTGCCACCGTTATGTTTTCGACGCACTTTCAAGCGCATACATGGATCTGGCGAGTTCCTTTTATTGTGGGAGGCGCCCTCGCTGTATTCGCCTATTTTGTGCGCACGAAGCTGACACAAACTGGGTACGAGCCTTGCGAACAACAAGATGGCGAGAGTAATTTGCCTCTTCAAAAGGCGTTCAAAGAGGCTCCGCGGGCTATGATTCTTGTTACGATTTTTACTTGGGGGTACGGGGTCGCTAATTACCTAACCATGGTTTTTTTCGCGACATTTGCGAGCAAGTTCGGGTCGATCAACAACGGCTACGCTTTAACAGTTAATACATTTGCGCTGGCCCTCGCCATTGTCGTAGTGCCTATATCGGGTTGGCTTGGCGACCGTTTTATTCGCCGCCGTTCGATGCTGATTATAGCGTTTGGATTGACGCTCATTAGCGCCATTTTCTTTTTTCAAATGGCTCAAGGAGCAAGTCTTGCCGAATTCGCCGTCGCTCAACTTGGCTTTGCCGTTTCATACGGCATAATGATGGGTTCAGCTCCCGCAATGCTTGCCGAACGCTTTCCGTCGCATATCAGACTTTCGGGTTATTCAGTTGCATTTAACATCGGAATTGGCCTCGGGGGCGGCACAGCTCCGCTTATTGCAACGGCGCTTATCGGTGCGACGGGTTCGAATTTGGCTCCCGCTTGGTATCTTATGATTTGCGCCCTGCTTTCTATCGTCGCACTTTATTTGATGCGCGATCGCAGCCGCGAACCGCTCAGGTAGCAAAATTTTTTACAATTTGAGCGCACCAGAATTTACCGCGTCGATCAGCTCGGTGTAACCGCCGATGAATTCTCCGTTGATAAAAATTTGCGGCACGGTCCGGTGTCGAGTCTGCTTTTTAAGCGCTTCAAGCTGCTCAATATCATCCGAAAGGTCAATTTCTTCGAAGGCGATACCTTTTTCAGCAAAAAATTGTTTCGCGCGAGTACAATACGGGCAAAATTTTTTCGAATATATTTTTACCGAATGAACTTTAGAATCGGCGTTCATAAACTAATTCTCCTCAACTTCATTTAACATTCTTATGACTCTTAGGCCTCATTGCGAAGTTTGTTTAGGTTCGCGCCACCGCTCAAAACCAATTTGATCGCCGTTTTGAACCGGCGCCCATACCAGATTGTCACGAACAATGAGAAAATCGCCGGCCAGACGATGCTTGAGATCAAAACGATAAATCAATTGACCCGTCTTCAAATCAAAGACGCAAATGTTTGAAACGTGGCACCCCGTCCATACTGTCCAGCCGTTCATTGTCGTATCAAAATTTATTTGCCTTAAACTTTCCCACGTCAGCTTAATCTCGGTGAGATGCAATCGCGTGTTCACAGAGCCTAGGGGATAGCGCCAAAGTCGCTTACGGTGTCTAAAATCGAAAGCGACAAGATCGCCCGTGTGAGCCATCCCCACTGCGATTGGTGTTTGCAATGTGGCGTCGAGCGGCGATTCTATCACGGTACCGATATTGGTTTCATCGGCGTGCCGACCCGTCTTGCGATCGTAAGACAATATATATCCGTCCTGGTCGCATATGTAGATGTGCCGGCCAAGAGCAAACGGAGGACATGTAAAATTATAAGCCCCCTCGTTGGACCAAACAATTTTTCGTTTTAACATGTCGACGGCCTTCAGCCGCCCGTCTTGCGTGGCTAAAATTAAAAGGTTGTCCGACACTAGCGGAGTGCTCGCTACAGGAGAGTGAAGTCGCGCAATTTCGGCCGTAATTTTTCGAAGGTCCGGATCGAACAAATCTATTGACCAACTTTTACCATTTGGCATTTGGCGAATGAGAACAATGTGCTTTTTGTAAACAAGCGGCATTCGCGCAATCGGATTTGACTCTTGCCAATACCAAAGTAAACGGCCCGTTTTAAGTTGAAAAGCGTATAGCCCCCCCTGCACCGTGGCCGCAATGACCTCGGAGCCGAGAACGGCTAATTGCCCCGATGCCAATTGAACCGAGGGCGGCGTTTTGAATCGCCATAACGGCATTGCCAGTTTAGACGACAGAACGCTAATTGTTGTACTATCATGGGATAAAATCAAAGACCCGTATAAAAAATCGGACAACTCGGCGTTTGGTGCAGCCCCGTGAGGCGAAACGGGTAAAAATAAATCTTGTTTTAGCCTGATGATCATGCGGTCAGGCAACGTCATCGTAGGAGCGGCGCCCTTAAGATAATCCGGGTTATTGTATTTTGTCTGAAATTGCATTTTGTTTTTTTGCGCATCTTTTTTCAAAACCGAAATTAAAGTGCGCTGGCTCATAATTTCCGGGTTATTTTTGAAAATCAAAAAGCCGGTCAAAATCATGATTAAAATCATAAGCGGCATAATTAACTTTTGAAATAATGATTTTTGCGGGTTCATTAGTTGACATCCCGGCAAGCTTTATTGCTGTGCCACGTGAGCCGATAACTCGATTGACTGATCGTTCTAGTGAGCAAGTAGGTTGATAAAGATTCGAAATTAGGTTGATGCACAAGATGCGCACAAAACGTTTTTGCATTGGCTTCGGCGATTTTGGGGCTGCAATGGAGCCGACCGGCTCGGCCAGACAAATTCGTTTGCAAGGACTGCGGCCACTCGAGCTGCTCCGTATGATTCTTATATCGCGCATAGTTGAACTGGATGCAATCCACGGTAGGAGCGGGCCCTTTAATTTTAATTAACCCCGACAAACTGAATCTTTGCATCACGCGAGTTTGCGCGATGATAAAAATACCAAAAAGTACCGGCCACCAGACCTTAGACGGTTCGGGGTGCTCGTACGACTGATACATTGTTTCGCGTTCGAGGCGTCGTTTTTCGAAAAAATCCAAGACGAAAATCAAAACAAAAAATACCAGAACGAGCGATTGATAATCGTGCAGATACCAGTAATGCCCGAATAGAAAGACGAGCAATGTGACGACGCCGATTGCGAATTGTTGCGGGGTTGTCGAAAGTAAAAGCGGCGGCAATGCCCATTTGAACAAAATGCTCATCGCGGCAACCCACTCTAGACCTTTAACCGACAAGTGAAGTTCTTTGTGTAGCGACATTCCGCTCAACCAGTCGGAATTAAGTTCGCGAAAACCCGAAATGAAAAAATAAAACAACGTGCACGCGTGCAATAGCGTCGGTTTTCGCGGCAAAAACAAAAATCCAATGTTGGCGACAATGAAAAATGCTAGAATATCCGACGCCAGGCTGGCATTGCCGATGTAAAAGTAAAGCATGAACAGAAACGTCAGCAGGAGAAGCCCCCACGCCAACTTCGTTACCCGCCTGGTGAGAAAAGTCAGACACGCCAGAACGGCCAAACCCAAGTAGACATGAAATAAAATGAGCTGTACGCCGCCGGCAGCGGTCACGTCACATTTCGGCGCAAAATCCCAGCATAAATGGAGCTTCTCCGCATGGGGGCCGAGAAGTCCGTTTCGAGTCCAAAAATAATAAGTGAGGGCATGCAAAAACGCGATAATCGCGCCGACGTACGACAACGACGGTGAGCGGTCTAACTCCCAAAAATTTTTTTTAAGCCAGTTCAATCGGCGCTTCTCCTGGTGATACGGTAATACCCTAAAGTATATTGCGCACCTGACCAAAGACTCAAGACGACACTGATCCAAATTCCGATTTGGCCAAGTCGCAGTGTGGTGACGCTGCCCAAGTGAAAGTCGATCAGCATGCAAGGAATGGCGACCATTTGTAAGGCCGTTTTGATTTTACCAGCCGGTTTGGCCGCAATAATCACCTGATTGGCGGCAGCAACCGAACGTAAACCGCCGATAAAGAGATCTCGGGCCAGAATTATAGTGAGCGAAAATGGATCGATACGATGCAATTGCAAAAGGACCACAAGGGCTACCAACACTAAGATTTTGTCGGCAATGGGGTCCATAAACTTCCCCATGTTCGATTCGGCCTGAAATTTACGCGCCCAATACCCGTCCAACCAATCGGTCAACGAGGCGATGACAAAAATAATCGCAACAATTGCGCGCATTCGCGGAGTGTTAAACAGGGCTAAAAACAAGAGCGGGGCCAACAAAAACCGTGCGTCGGTCGCAATCATTGGCAAAGACTTCTTCCACCGCGGCAATTTGGATTCGGCCACAATTGACTCCCCAAAAAGGATTAGGCTAGTCTCTGTCTCGCGAATCAGCAAGCTTAGGTTATCGAACCGAAATGAAGAAAAACCTACGCTCTATTTGCAAAGGATAAAAAAATGGATCGAAATCTCGCCCTCGAATTTGTTCGTATTACTGAAGCTGCCGCACTGTCGTGCACACACTTCATGGGCCGTGGTAACGAAAAGGCGGCGGACCAAGCCGCAGTCGATGCAATGCGACGCGCTTTTGACTCGGTCAACATAGATGGCGTTGTTGTCATCGGCGAAGGGGAACGCGATCAAGCCCCTATGTTGTACATTGGCGAACAAGTCGGAAAAAAAGCGGCTGATTCGATTCCGGTCGACATTGCGCTCGACCCACTCGAAGGAACGACCATTTGTGCAAACGGCGGCGCGGGCGCTATCTCGGTAATTGCAGCTGCCGAACGCGGTCACTTTTTGCATGCTCCTGACACTTATATGGAAAAAATCGCGTGCGGCCCTGAGACCGCGGGAGTGATTGATCTCGAACGCTCGGCAACTGACAACATTCGCGCGGTAGCGGCACGGTTGAACAAGCCCGTTTCGCACGTCACAGTCGTCATTCTCGATCGTCCGCGCCACGAGAAGTTGATCGCTGAAGTACGTGAAATTGGTGCCCGCATCCGCTTGATAAGCGACGGCGACGTCTCAGCCGGCGTAGCGACATGTTGGGAGCATACGGGTATCGATCTTTTGATGGGAACCGGCGGCGCCCCCGAAGGAGTCATTACTGCGGCCGCAATTCGTTGCCTGGGTGGCGATTTTCAAGGCCGGCTTGTTTTTCGAAATGACGATGAGCGCGAACGCGCCCAGCGCATGGGCGTTAGCGACTTCGATCGAGTTTACCGGTTATACGATTTAGTAAAAGGCGAAGCGCTGTTTAGTGCAACCGGAGTGACCGACGGACCACTCCTACGCGGAGTTCGGACGTTGCCCAAAGGCCGGGTTTCAACCCATTCCGTTGTGATGCGCTCGCAAACCGGAACCATCCGCCATATTGAAGCTGTACACGATCTCGCCAGAAAACCGAGATAATATGTCTGAAGTCAAAGTAAAATGCTTCTCTTGCGGTACCGTGATGACGTTTGTCGAATCGGTGAGCCGGCGCGATGAATGCCCGAACTGCGGCGAAGACGTGCGTGTTTGCAAAAACTGCCGATTTTATGACCCAAAAGTCTACAATGAATGCCGTGAAACAAGCGCCGAAGTCGTACGCGAAAAAGAGCGCGCCAACCTCTGCGATTTCTTTCAACCGAACTCCGATACCGATTCGGAAGATAAATCCCGCGCCAAATTACGCGCGGCCGCCGAAGCGCTGTTCAAAAAAAATTAAAGCGCCTGCTACTTCACAAAAAACTGCAAGAGCGGCGAAATCAGGTGGATGAAATGATTTTGAATCAATGGCCAATTCGCGTACACCTGTGCGCCAGCTTTATAAAAAATCGTGGACCAACCGATAGACATCAGCGCAAAGCGAACCGCAACCGCCCTGGTTTGGGGCGAGACAAAATTAATCGGCCCAAGTTTTTGTGCTCTCTGCTTCGCTTTCTCAATTCGCTCCAGGTAAATGGGGTTCTTTGCCGCGTAGGCCACAATATTTTTAGTGACATCCGAAAACCAATCGAGCCGCAGCAACGTCACTAGTTCTTCATCGTTGAACGAGGCCGCGCTGCTATCAAATAATTTTTTAACCTGCAAATCGACAAAATAATCATGCGTTGAAATCACAAGATCGCCTTTGCCATTCACGAATCGCGTGACACGAATGAACCGAAGTAGATCCGGTAAATATCGACTGAGCATCGAATGATTATTACCGACCCCGGTGATAAACCGAACGAAACGTCGAAATCCGGGGGGTATAAATTTAGCGGTGCCATTCATTGCGATGTTATTGACGACCCAATCCGAGGCAAACTGAGTGATCCAAACGAGCGGACGATCGGTATAATTCTGCTGCCTGAGCCCTTGTTTCGCATTGGCTAAAACCGCGTAGAGGTCATTGTTATAAACTTTTTCTACCATTTGTAGCGACGGATAAATTCCTTTAGTTTGGAGCTCGGTCTTGCCGAACTCTCCGCTCTGGCGAATCGCGCGATCTATCAGCTCACGGCTCACTTCTCGCGCTAGTTTGGCAACGCGAGCGCTCTTGAGAACATAGGCAACAGTAATACCGTTTAGCTTTTTGGGATTGCTTTCATGATGAACCAGCTCTTCGGGAACATGACTCAATCCTTTATTTTTGCCAACCGAATCGAGAGTCTGCATGACCAGGTCGTAGCGATAATGTAACCGGCCCAATCTCTCACTATCGGTAATGTAATTCTGAACATAAAGGTTAAGCGCGTTTGGCCGCGCATCGGGGTTCATTTTCTGGCTAATCAATATTTCGTGAATAACTTTAGCCCATTCAGCGACTCGAACTGCTTGAATCACCATCGGGGTCACATAAGGTTCAAGTTGGCTCGCGATAAAATTAGAGTCTTCTTTTGTCGCGAGCATCCATAGCAGATTTTCAAATATGTGATAATTTTCGGCCTCAAAACGCCGGCCGCTCGTCCCCTGCGCCCTCATGCGCTTTGCAATTTTTTGCCGTGTAATATCGAGTTCTTGCCGAAGTTCTTCGGCACTTTTTGTTTTTGGCGACACGGAATTGGCCCATGTCGAGGGTTGAGTGCTGGCCCACGTCGCCCGTTTCATCCAAGTTAAAAGCGCGGAGCACGGCTTCGAATTCAGCGACGTCGATCGTTTTGCGGCAAACGCCGCCGAGCCGAAAATTATAATCAAAATGCCGGCAATAAAGGCACGTTTACAAAAGTTAATCGTAAAAAATAAATTTCTTTGCATTTCGCGGGTATTTTACCGGCTGCGGACCGGCCTTGCCACACTGTTGTGCCATACGTGAAAAAATGTCTAAACGCGCTCTTTAATTGATCAAAACTTTGACAGTATAAATTCGTAATCTATGGCCATAGTGAAATACACGTGGAGCCTATTTCTTGCCTTCGCTATCGTTTGCTTTTCTGTTTCGTTATCGTCGGCTGCCAACGGGGCCAAAACGACCGATTTCGTTTGGACGCCGACATCCGAGTTTCAATGGTGGGTGAACCCGCAAACAAAAAAAATGAATTTTCGTGAGTGCAATTACGTAAATCGACAAAGGCAATGTTATGGCCCGATGCTCCTCAACGGAATCGATGTGAAGCTAGTCCCCGCACTGCTGAGTTTTTATCGCGAGCGGCTCGATCAATCAGGCAATCACCAGATGAAACAATTGGTCCGCGCACTCTCAGGGTCTATCGGAACAGTTGCCGCTTATACAGGAATGTTGTCGTCGATAAGTATATTTCGAAAGGTTGTCCCTCCGAATCTGGTAGAAAAAATGTCGCGGTTGCCGATTCGGTTTGGGTTTCACGTAATTAGTCTCGGCGCTTTGAGCATTCTGCTTTATTCGGCGATCGATAGTTACGTCCATTTGCGCCGGCAAAAGGTAGTGTACAGAATTTATTGCGCGGCTATTGGATCGAACCCACAGGAGCCACCTGAAATCGCGTTGCAATCTCAGGCGCTGTTCAACGAATTTATCACGACCTTCCGCCGCGCTCTACAAGACTTCACTCACGGCGGCGGCACGTTCGACGAAAACGGATATCTGATTTTTTAGAGCACGTTAATATAGGCTTCTAACCCAACGTTCGTTAGAGCCGTCGCCAAATGCTCAGGCATAAACTGAACGTTTGGATACAAGAACATATTGCGCGAAACGGAATAGCCGATACCGATCGATTCCTCCCACGGTAGCTCTTGATACGTGTCGCTTGCGACACCTACGTTATGTTGAAATATCCATGAATTGGCGACCGTTC
>JAJYHS010000243.1 GCA_021784635.1 bacterium | reverse complement strand
CAAAAATCCCGTCACCTTGCTTGCACTCTTCACAAGGTGCCAAGTGGTGTCTGAAAGTTTCATTTGTACAAAAATATAGCCGGGGAAAAATTTGCGCGCGCGAGTTGCTTTTTTACCTTTAACCAACTCCACAACATTTTCTTGGGGAATCAATATTTGCCCAAAATATTTCTCAAGCTTTTTGATTCTGGCCTTTTCTTCAATTGACGCCTTTGCCGCAGATTCGCTGCCGGAATGTGTGTTTACGACGTACCATTTTAATTCTTCTGCATTATCCACCGATACCCTCGCGCCTACTGAATAATAAATTGAACTAAATTTTTCGCCACAAAGTCGATGGTCATCAAAAGAACCGCTGAAATTCCACAAAAGAAGCAGACAACGGCCGTCAAAGTAAACGTATCTCTACCGGTCGGCCATACGACTTTACTGACCTCGATTACCACATCTTCTGCCCACGCCACGATTTTCTTGTTAAACTGCAAGCTGACAAAAGTGATAAATGCCGCCGCAACCGGAAGACCATTGTTGAGCCAATCTATACTGTAATAGCGCGCGACGGGACCAAACGCCCCCGCCATCGCGCGAAAAATCACATTGACGACTATATAGGCAATTATCGCCGCACACACAAAACTCAACGTTATAATTTTTCGAGTCGTCTGTTTTTCCATTTATGCTTTCTACAGTTGCTTCAGTTTAAATTGGCAGGGCAGGAGGGATTCGAACCCACAACACGCGGATTTGGAGTCCGCTGCTCTACCAATTGGAGCTACTGCCCTCCTGTAAAAACTGTTCGCTTCTGTTACTCCAATATCTCTGTTACGACACCAGCGCCAACCGTACGGCCGCCTTCGCGAATAGCAAAACGCAATTCCTTTTCCATCGCGATTGGCGTGATCAACTCAATTTCCATTTCAGTACGATCGCCCGGCATTACCATTTCTGTGCCCTTTTTCAAAGTCGTAACCCCGGTAACGTCGGTAGTTCTAAAATAAAATTGCGGCCGATAACCGTTAAAGAATGGCGTATGTCGCCCGCCTTCTTCTTTCGTCAGAACGTACGCTTCACATTTGAATTTTTTGTGCGGATTTACCGTGCCTGGTTTTGCCAATACTTGTCCGCGCTCCACTTCTTCTTTTTTTGTTCCACGAAGTAAACAGCCCGCGTTGTCGCCCGCGCGACCTTCATCAAGAAGCTTTCGGAACATTTCAATTCCAGTCACTGTTGTTTTTGTGGTCGGTCGAATCCCGACGATTTCAACTTCTTCGCCAACTTTAATCACGCCACGTTCGATACGGCCCGTGACCACTGTTCCGCGGCCAGAGATTGAAAACACGTCTTCAATCGGCATAAGAAAGGGCTTATCCGTCACGCGTTGCGGTTCTTTGATGTAGCTGTCACAAGCCTCCATCAATTTTACGATCGCCGGTGCGCCAAGTTCACTTTTGTCACCTTCGAGCGCCTTCAAGGCCGAGCCGCGAATGATCGGGATGTCGTCGCCAGGGAATTCATATTTCGACAAAAGTTCACGCACTTCGAGTTCGACAAGGTCGAGAAGTTCAGCGTCATCCACCATGTCCACTTTGTTCATAAACACAACAATGGCCGGAACACCAACTTGGCGAGCAAGCAAAATGTGCTCTCGCGTTTGAGGCATCGGACCGTCAGCGGCCGAAACAACAAGAATCGCGCCATCCATTTGCGCCGCACCGGTGATCATATTTTTAACGTAGTCAGCGTGCCCAGGGCAGTCGACGTGCGCATAGTGACGTTTTGCTGTTTGATACTCAACGTGCGAAGTTGAAATGGTAATTCCACGTTCTTTTTCTTCGGGAGCTTTATCAATTTGATCGTAGGCCAAAGCTGAGCCACCATATGTTTCTGACATCACTTTTGTAATGGCAGCAGTCAATGTTGTTTTACCGTGGTCGACGTGGCCGATGGTTCCGATATTGATATGCGGTTTCGACCGGTCAAATTTTTCTTTGGACATGTGTTTTTCCTCCTCGATCGGATGTTGTTTACCTAATTTAAAAAAACTTCTCTACCTAATTTCTCCGCGCTTTTTTAGCGCTCTATTCTTATTCATATGGAGCCCACAGTGAGACTTGAACTCACGACCTCACCCTTACCAAGGGTGTGCACTACCCCTGTGCTATGTGGGCCCAGTCTTCATTCCTGTTGGAGCGGGAGACGGGTCTCGAACCCGCAACCCTCAGCTTGGAAGGCTGATACTCTAGCCAATTGAGCTACTCCCGCCGATTCTATTTTTCTCCTCACACTTCTTGCTTTCGCCGCTCAATTGTTCCGCTCGATTGGTGGAGAGAGAAGGATTCGAACCTTCGTAGGCGTTGAGCCAACAGATTTACAGTCTGTCCCCTTTAGCCGCTCGGGCATCTCTCCAATATCCCAGGTTTGCCTGTACACTTCCTTCTTCTATCAAACCATCTGGAGCTGGGTATGGGACTCGAACCCGCAACCTGCTGATTACAAATCAGCTGCTCTACCAATTGAGCTAACCCAGCACACAATCACGCACGCGACAAACAGACTTCACCAATCAATGTACGCAAATGGATGCTCGCTAGCCTCTCGCGCGCAAGCACACAGTATTACCTCGTGCTTTACACGTAACGCTCACATATACGGAGCTGCGCTCAGCGAGTCAAAAGTTTTGTTTGTTGATTCAGTGGTTTTGCCATTGCCGTTGTACCTCATAAAGGCCAATTGCGCCAGCAACGGATGCGTTCAATGAAGCGGCAGGGTCTAACTGTGGTATTTTAATCAATTCGTCGCAGGCCTTTTGTGTGGCTATTCGCAACCCTTTGTCTTCAGCACCAACCACTAGGGCTACTTTTTCATGAAATCTCGTTTCAGCAAGCGTTTGTCGACCTCCGCCGTCTAGCCCATAAACCCAAAATCCCTTTTGTTTCAAATCCCTTAGAGCCTCTGTTAGGTTGTTAGAGATGTGCATTGGTACGTGTTCGGCACCGCCAGAAGCGACTTTTGTAACAGCAGGTGTCAAATGGGCCGCGCGGCGATCAGGCACAATGATTGCGTTTGCGCCAAATAACCAAGAAGACCGCAATAATGCTCCCACATTATGAGGGTCAGAAATTTCATCAAGAACCAATACTAAAGCATGAGTTGATGACTCCGAATCAGGCAAATCTTCGAATTTAAATTTGGGAGTTTCTGTTACCCAGAGGCAGACCCCCTGATGGCTGGCCGCTATTCTATTCAATGCGCTTTCTTGCTGAATGCGCAGCGGGCAATGAGATTTTTTTGAAAAGTCCAAAAAAACTTTAAGTTCTAGATCTCGTTCGGCGTCCTTTTTAAGCCAAATTTCCTTTACGGCATGTGGTCTGACTTTTAAAACTTCTCTGGCCGAGTGAATCCCAATAACAGCACGCCGATCATTCATTGCCAAATCTCTTTCACGGCAGCACGAGGATCAACTGCAGCCGTTATCGGGCGGCCAATAACAAGCGCATCAGCGCCTGCGGCAAGAGCTTCTTTCGGTGACATTGTACGAGACTGGTCATCTCTTACTATTTGGGCCAGTTTTACCCGGATACCCGGAGTAACGAGAAATGCGCTGGGGTACGTTCGTCGCAATTGAGTAACTTCGTGCGGAGAACAAACAATTCCCGTTAAACCCGAATCTATTGCGACTTGTGCGAGAATATTAACGTGTTCAACAGCTGGCGCTGGTCGCCAATTGGTCGGTAGGTTTTTATCCCCGAAACTGGTGAGAACTGTAACCGCCAAAACTTGAAACGGCCGCCCTTTTGCCAACTGTTGTTCGAGTGCGGCGACCTTGCGCAAACATTCTGATCCATTACTCGCATGAACAGTCACAAATGAAGCCCCAGATTCAAACGCTGCTTCAATCGAACTTAATACAGTTGAAGGAATGTCGTAAAACTTGCAATCCACAAAAACCGGCGCAAGTTGCGAAATTTCACGGACTAAATTAGCCCCGTATCGAAGAATAAGACGTGGGCCCAATTTAAACCCGCCAACAAATTCAGCCGTGCTGCTGGCAATTTTGGCAGCCGAATCCATATCGTCGACGTCAAGAGCGACAAATAATGGAAATTTCAGTTTACCGCTTGTCGAATTATTCGCCATCGTATACACCGTTGCTCAATAAATGGGGGATAATCCCTTGAAAATCAATCGAATTGTACTGGCACTAATCACAGCAATATTCTTCTCTGCACCGGCATTTGCAAACAGCTTTACGGGAACGTATCGGATTATGCTTTGCAAAGGGCAGTTTTACAGCCAAGACTTCAAACAGCCACCGCAATCGCTTGATTCGCTCAAGGTACAAGTAAAAGCAGATCAAACACAATTTGTAATTCAATTGATGGGACCGCAGCCCGTTTTGGAACTCTACACCGTCGGCCGCCATTTATCATCGCCTCCCGGCGGAGGCTTCATTTTGACCAAAGGAACTTACGTTCAAAATGGTAATCTGTTTCGCTATTTCATGGGAGATAGCACGGATGGATCGTTTATTATAAAGGACACATTCTCGGCTAAAATCGCCGGCAATTCTCTCTATCTCAGTGACGTGCACGGCGCGAGCGATCAGTCCTTCACCTGTTTACTCAATCGCATCAACTGATGTCTGCGACATTTAAACAGAGTTTCAAGTCTTGTTTGCATTTCAAACAAGCATAACGCCGGCGATGTTTCATGTTGTTGTAGACCCGCGCGCGAATTGGATGTCTACGCCCGACACAACCGCAAGTTGCCCATCCCAAAATCCGCTGTGGCCTTTTAAACTCTGCTACATCAAGCGAATGGGTTCGCGTTGGTTCAAAACCGAGCTCTTCCATGATTCGCTTCCATCCGAGACGATGAAAATAGCCGTTACGCCCGTAAAGAATCGGTGCAATGACATGCGCCAATTCATGGGCCAAGGTAGGAGCCAATTCCTCCGGATATTTTTTCAATAAACGCTCGTTTAACTCAATCCGGCTCTCTTCAATGAACGCGCGTCCCAAAACCGATCGCATACGCGAATTTAATAGAACTTGCACGTGTGGCAATTGACCCTTAAATTTTTTGTGTAACAAGGGCGAAAGTCTGACGAAATAACCCTGCAAAAGCGTGTTGACCGATTCGACCGTGATTTCTTCCACTTAAATAATTCTGTCACAAAATTTGGGAAATGCAAAAATTAAGCGTGCGAAAACAAAAGGTCGCGCAATTTAGCCGTAACCCCGTCGACTTTGATTTTCTCCATTTTTTTGGATTGTCGCTCGATAATTTCGATTTCGTTTGTTTGCAAACCACGACTTCCGACATTTAATCGATAAGGCACTCCCAGTAAATCCGCGTCTTTAAATTTCACTCCCGGCCGTTCGTTTCGATCGTCGAGTAACACCTCTATACCTTGGCTTTGCAGTTCGTTGTAGAGTTTGTCGGCGACTGCAGTGACATTCGTGTCGCTTGGATCAAGAACGCAAATATGCACATGGAATGGCGCAATGGCCGTCGGCCAAATGATACCGTCTTTGTCGTGAAGTTGTTCGATCACCGCTTGAATCGTCCGCGAAATTCCAATCCCGTAGCAACCCATTTCGATGTCTTTCGGCTCACCTTTTTCGTTAAGGTACGTCGCATGCATAGACTTTGAATATTTTGTACCTAAATAAAAAATATGTCCCACTTCGATGCCACGATACGATTTGAGTACTCCCTTACCCCCGGGGTTTTTGTCCCCTTCACGCGCCACACGAAGATCCGCAACTTCAGTTGGAGTGTAGTCTCTATTATGATTCACATTTTTTAAATGAAATCCGTCTTCGTTTGCCCCGACAATATAATTTTTCAAATTAAACACGCCGTTATCCATATATATAGGAATTTTAAGGCCCACAGGACCGCAACTACCAGGTGATGCGCCACTCACTTCTCGAACTTCTTTTTCGGTTAGTAACAGCGGCGGCTCATTTAGGCCTAACAAAATTTTTAGTTTAATTGGATTTACTTCATCGGAACCACGCACCAATACGCAAACAGGTTTGACGTCCTTGCTCCCTTCTTCAGCTGTAGAATAGAATAGAGTTTTGACAAGTTCGTGCTTGGGTACGCCCGTCGCCTTTGATAGGTCATCGATGGTCTTAAGCCCGGGGGTTGCGAATTTTTCAACCTCTTTCAATTGAGCCGTATTGGTCACTGGTGGCTCAACATCCAACGCCGGGCACACTTCGACGTTTGCCGCAAAACTGCCGTCTTCAGCGGCCAAAAGGGCATCTTCACCACTGTCGGCCAAAATATGAAATTCTTCAGACATTGTACCGCCGATGCTACCCGTGTCCGCGCGCACCGAGACAAAATGAACTCCCAAACTTTTAAAAATCGCCGTGTAGGCTTCGAACATCAGTCGGTAACTACGGTGGGCACCCGCAACATCGCTGTCAAAACTGTACGCGTCTTTCATAATAAATTCGCGACCACGCAATAGCCCGAAGCGCGGTCGAATTTCATCGCGGTATTTTGTCTGAATTTGGTAAAGATTGACCGGCAAATCGCGGTAACTTTTCACGTCGCGACGAATATAGTCAGTTACGACTTCTTCGTGAGTCGCGCCGAGGCAAAAATCTTGTTCGAGTCGATTTTTAAACTTGAGGAGTGACTTACCCATGGCATTCCATCGGCCGCTTTCATCCCAAAGCTCACGCGGTTGAACCATAGGCATTAGAACTTCGACGGCGCCCCGGCTGTTTAATTCATGGCGTACGATATTTTCAAATTTACGAATTGCACGAAGCGCGAGCGGGCCATAGGTGAATATCCCTTGCGCCACTTTCTTAATATAGCCGGCGCGAATCATGAGCTGATGACTCGCTATTTCAGCATCGGCGGGAATTTCCTTTATTGTATGTAAATGACTTTTGCTCCAACGCATGAATAAAACTCCGGTGTCGTATGCGATTTAAACTTCAATACCGTAGGATTTAATTTTTCGATGAAGATAGCTGCGCTCAAGACCAATGGCCTCAGCGGTTTTACTGATGTTACCGCCGTTTTCTGAAATTTTTTGCAACAAAAATTCTTTTTCAAAATCGGCTCGCGCGCGTCGAAATGAAGATTCCGTTGATCCGCCGACCGATATGTCTGTTAGCCCCGCAACTTTAAGATCATGTACGTCGATTAAATCGCCAGAAGTCAAAATATAAAGCCGCTCCACAAAATTACGAAGCTCACGCACGTTACCCGACCAGCTGTAGGCCCGCATGCGCTCCCAGGCTTGGTCCGTAAATGTTTTTTTCGTGTAACCGCTTTCGCGCGCGAATTGTTCACCAAAATGGATCACGAGAGCTGGTACATCATCGATGCGCTCGCGCAGACTGGGTACTCGAATAGGTACGACGTTCAAGCGATGAAATAAATCTTCGCGAAATGCGCCTTTTTTGATTTGCTCCTCAAGATCTTTATTTGTGGCGGCGACCACGCGAACATCAATATCGATCGTTTCAGTTCCGCCTACACGCTGAAGCTTTTTCTCTTGCAAAATTCTCAAGATTTTTGCCTGCGCCTCCAGACTCATATCGCCGATTTCATCTAGAAAAATCGTGCCCCCGTTTGCGTAATCAAATTTGCCTTTTTTGGGCTTATCAGCCCCGGTAAATGCGCCTTTTTCATAACCGAACAATTCACTCTCAACTAGTTCGGATGGAATGGCTGCACAGTTAACCGCAACAAAAGGCCGGCTTGCACGTGAACTTAAATAGTGGATATTTTGTGCCACGAGTTCTTTGCCTGTGCCATTTTCGCCAGTGATCAAAACCCATGATTGACTGGGCGCTACACGCGCAATCAATTGCTTGAGATCTTTCATGGCCGAGCTGTCACCGACGAGCGCTATGTTTTTTCTCAATTTGTTCAACAAGGCAATTTTCTCGTCACGCTCGGACTGAAATGACAAAATATTTGAAATAAGAATTGAGATCTTGTCGATCGAAAGGGGCTTTTCGACAAAATCCCACGCCCCTAACTTTGTCGCTTTCACGGCGGTTTCAATCGTGCCATGTCCTGACATCATAATGAATTGCACGCCCGGGTTGGCTTGTTTCGCACGTCGCAAAACTTCAAGTCCATCGATTTCACCGGGCATCCAGATATCGAGTAACACAATGCCTGGGCTGAGTTCGTTAATTGCGTTAATTCCGGCGACACCGTCGGGCGCCGTTGCCACTTGATACCCTTCGTCGTGAAGTGACGCGGAAAGAACATCGCGGATGGGAGCTTCATCGTCGATAATAAGTATTTGCGTTTTTGATTTCATAGTTCCCCTCATATCACGCTTTATCTTCTGGCGGCGGTGTCGCTTCAACAACATGCACGGATGCGTTTTCTGTCAAAGTATTCGATAGAACCACGGGTAACTCAATCACAAAACGCGTGCCACGCGGTTGTTGATCTAAGACCCGCACATATCCGTTATGATCTTCGACGGTTCGCTTCACAATAGCCAAACCGAGACCCGTGCCATGGCGCTTCGTCGTAATATAAGGTTCGAAAATTCGCCCCTTGATATAAGGCGGTATACCAACGCCATTATCTGCCACGGTGAGCCGGACAATTTTAGACAGCGGATCAAATTGGGTTTGCACGACAATCTCACCATCGGGAATATCCTTAAGGCTTGCAACTGCATTATCAACCAAATTAGTTAGGACGCGCTGAATCTGATCGGGATCGAACAAAAACGCCGGCAACCGGGGGTCGGCATCAAAATGCAAATGAAAATTCTTTTCGCCCTGATGAAACAGCTGAAGCGCATCGGCAATGGTTTGATTGAAATTCCCGATAACGGGTCGCGATTTCGGCATCCGCGCAAACTGACTGAACTCGTTCACCAGAGTTTTCAGGCCGTCGACCTGATCGACAATCATTTGTGTCGAGCTGAGAAATGCGGGATCTGAAATATCGTTGCCAAATTTTCGTTGCAGGCGTTGTGCCGCAAGACTTATCGGCGTTAACGGATTTTTAATTTCATGAGCAATTCGACGGGCAACCTCAGTCCACGCGGCGGCACGCTGCGCGGCCAAAACGGGACTTAAATCGTCAAACACCAAAATTTTACCAACTTCGTTGCCCGACTCATCACTTAAAACCGATATTGTCATAGCGAGAAGAAGAGGCCGCCCGCCAACAGTAACTTGAACTTCTTTTTGTAGAGTCTGCGCCCCTTTGTTGAACTGGAACATACCGAGAAGATCTTCGAACAATTTTTTATACTGCGGGCTCAAAACTTCACTCACGGGCCGCCCGATGTGTTCTTCAGATCCAAGACCGAGAAGACGGGCCGCATGACGATTAACCATGGTCACTCGACCATCTCGATCTACGGAAATCACTCCGGTAGTGACGTGACTGAGAACAATTTCAATGTACCTGCTATGCTCATGGAGTTGGCTCAACGTTTTACGTAAATTTTCGTTGGCTTCTTGGATTTCACGCTCAGACCGGCCCAAAAATTGGGTCATTGTATTGAAGTTTGTAATCAACCTGTTGATCTCCGGTGCACCCGAGACGATTTCGACTTTTTCATAATTGCCTTTGACCACTTTTTGTGTCGCCTTCGCCAATTTCTCAAGCGGTACACTTATCTGACGTGCCAGATAGAAGCCGAACCACGTGGCCCCCAAAAGAATGACGAGCGTCATCAAAACCAAGATAATAAGATAAATAGATTTTATTGGGTAGGCCAGCGCACCATGATCGCGAAAATTAGCTAGGGCCGAAGCAATGTCATCCATGTGCGACACGAGCGACATCGGAATATACGAACTCACTACAACGGCGCCCTTATACGGCCCGTGCATGACGGGCACGATGACGCGTATAAGATCGCCTTCCGCGTAGTGAAAAATAATGCTCGAATTGTCGTGATCTAAAATTCCCTTTTTTAAGAGCTGAAGACTTACCGCCGGCAAATTCGGCACACCTTCGGCATGGGCGAAACTCGAAATTCTATGTCCGAATAGACTGGGGTAATATTCAACAGCGTCGAGGCTATATTCCGAGCGCAACCGGTTAAGGAGTTTTTGCTTTGGCTGATCATCCCGAAACATGCTGGCGATTTCCGTCGCAAAGTGATAGTTCTTCCGTTTTGCCGCCAGGTAGTACGAATCCGTGACCTCAATGGAGCTTTCTAAAATCCCTGAAATTTTTTGATTAAACCACCGCTCAAAACTGTTGTTTATATAAAACACCGACACCAAAAACATCAGCGTGGTTGGTACAAAACTGAATCCGACAAAAGCCGCAATCAGTTTACTTTTTAAACTGCGGCCAATAGGGCCGTTTTCACGTTCAGAAAACTCTTTGACGATATTTCGAAAAATCAAAAACGCGAGAAGAAGAAATAAAATAATATTGAAGTTAACCAGGCCAAAAAAGAAAATCGAAAATTCGAACGGAAGCTGTTCGGCAATGCCGAACAGGTGAAACATGACCCAGGTCAACACAAGAAATAAAACACCGAGCGCCGCGATCGCAATAAGCTCGCGGCGTCTTTTCTTTCTTTCCGTAGAGTCGAGTACGGGCCGAGGCACTCAGTACCCCGTCCGCATTGTGTTTTTCTTCAGCACTACCGTACCCAAGAATTATAAACCGCACGGCCCACTTGAAAACCAGGGCCACCGCTTCGTATCAGTTCCATGCAAAGCGCTTGGGCGTCTTCTTTTTGAAGAGGCGCATCGGCTGCGCAAGAAATTCCACTACGCACGACAGCAGAATGAAGAAGGAGTTTTGCGTTCGAGTCGCTCACCTTCTTTTTGAGTTCGTTGTAGAAAAATTGAACTGTTACCGGGCTCTGGTCAGCCATGTTTTTACCTCCGAGGGTTGTGGCGTTGGCGGGACCCGCGCGTACGGCGAACTTCCCGCTCAGTTTGTTTTTTTAAATTTAACATTTCAATCAAAGTTTGGGCGGCTTCACGACCCTTATGTCCGTGTCGGCCACCAATTCTGTCGCGCGCTTGTTCCTCAGAGTCAACAGTCAGAACTCCAAAAACCACCGGCTTTGCCTGTTCTAATTGTAAAAGAGTGCAGCCGCGTTCAACTGCTGAACAAACATAATCAAAATGCGGAGTTTCACCGCGAATGACCGCTCCAAGGGCCACCACCCCATCGCAACGGCTCTGGGTAAGTAA
>JAJYHS010000166.1 GCA_021784635.1 bacterium | reverse complement strand
GCGCTATATATGAAGAGAAAATTGCCTCGTCGTACGATTTCAGTGCTGACGATGGCAGGGTGTCAGTGGATTCGGCCGGTGAATTTTTCAAGGCTGCAAAAATAGTTTCGGCGGCAAGCATTCCTGACTTCATGGCGTAATGAATGCCCTTCAAGGCGGGGACATTCACGAATCCGGCGGCGTCACCGGCGAGAATTACGCCGTCACCGTGAAGACGTTTGGGCAGTGAATTGTAGCCACCTTCGGGGATGGTTTTGGCTCCCCATTCTTGCACTTCTCCACCTTCGAGAAATTGCGCAAAAAGCGGATGGCGCTTCAACCGTTGCAATAGTTTGTGGGTGTCGAGTTGCGCGGGTTTGTAATCAAGTCCTACGACTAATCCGAAGGCGATTTGGTCATCGGCCATCGGGTAAAGAAAACTGCCGCCAAAACAATCAAGCGGCAACGGAAAACCCATCGTGTGAATAATTTCTTTCGGCGCTTTTTTCACATGCCAAACTTCTTTGACCCCGAGCGCGTAAATTTGTGGATGCTCCGATTCGATTTGTTGCCATTTTTGATAGGCCTGAGACAGGGCGCTTCGGGTTCCGTCACAAATCACGGTGACTTTGGCCGTGATATCGGTCGGCGGCATATATTGCGAGCCAGGTTGACCATCGCGCGTAAGGCCGGCGGGCGTCGTTCGCACGCCGAGCACAGATGTACCGTTCATAAGCAAAGCGTCTGCCGGGAAGCTCGTCAGAATGTTCACACCAAGTTCTTCGGCTTTTTTGCCCATGAAGCGAACAACCTCGCAAAGCGAGGCCGAATAGTTACCGTGGTTGCGCATCGTGGGCGGCGTGGGAATACGCATTTGGCCGGTTTCGTTGAGAAAATACACGGCTTCGCCTTCGACTTTTCGCCGGAATGGATATTCGGTTTCAGGCATATAGGGGAAGAGTTCGCGCCATGCCCGCGGGTTAATCACCGCTCCAGAAAGCGTTTGAGCACCGAGATTCGCCGCTTTTTCAAGTACGCCGATTTGTAGCTCAGCCATGCCGTTTTGTTGTGCGAGTTGTGCAAGACGTATGGCGCCGGCTAATCCGCACGGGCCGCCACCGACGAACAAGACATCAAGTGGAACGGTTTCGTCGTTTGCGGTTGCGCCGGCTTGAACAATTAATTTTTTCAGATCTATTTCGGGTTGGTATTTTTTTGGCAACATGACGTGATGTTGCCGCTGGTCGGCCTAACGCGCAAGCACGTTAGGCGCGCGTCATGGTAGATAGCAATCGGCAATTCGCATTCCGCGTTGCTGCAAATTACATCGGGTGGTCGTTATATTTCGGAGAGTCACCGTGAGTTGAGCTTGTGCGGAAGTTGAGCCTCCCGAATTTGAAACGACGACTTTATATGTTCCACCTTCACCAAACGAATTTAAGTTAAAAGTGTAGGTGGGTTGGGTGGCACCGGTGATTGCTGAAACAGTACCTGACGAATCGATATGGTACCATTGATAAGCCAGGTTTGCGCCGGTTGCCGCAACGCTAAACGTGACGGTATTAAACGGCGATGTTGTGTCTGCTGGAACTAAAAATTGATTCAAATTGACATTGTAGACTCCCGCGACGTTTGCCGGTGCGGAAGTGATGACCGGTGCCGCGACCGCAGCCGCAGGTGCTGAAACGGTCACAGTAAAGCTTGTGTTGATAGAAGGGTAGCAGGGGCTTGATACGGTAAGGGTGTATTGCCCGGAGTCAGCGGAGGTCGCCGATGCTATCGACAGTGTATTGGTCGTGTCGTTAATGCCGACTCCGTTGAGCTGCCAAGCAAACGTTAAATTATTAGTGGGTGAAACTGCGACTGTTACATTCACGGGTTGACCGGCAGTTACACTGACGTTTTGCGGTGTTGCTTGAAATTGCGGTGCCGCTGTTTGTGAGCAAGCCGACAAATTCGGGGTTGGACTCATGCTCGCGCTAGTTTGGGAATTCAGATTTAGATTTGGGTTTTTCGCGCAGTTCTGAAAGAGCAAGATGATGGTCACGCAGGCCCCTATGATAATAAGTTTGTTAATCATAAAATCTTCTCCCCCTGTATCAAAAATTAATCGGTACCGGCGCACGGATTGGTATTGTTTGACGGTAGCACAAAGTGATTCGCTTCGACTGGCGCCCAGCCGCCGGAACCGGTGGATGGGTTAAACGGGCCAGTTAATTGTAAGTACGGCGCTTGCGGTTCGGATGGATTAATCGGCGTTGAACCGTTGTGATCTAAGAAAAAATACGAATCGCTGCCGCCACCCTGACCACAAAGAGGATCCTGCGCAGTGCCGGCAACTGAAACCGGGCGATAGAGCATGATCATGCCAATAGTGATAGGCGGTCCCTGCATGTAATCAAACGTAAGCGGGAACTCGGAGTTCGCCGTAACGTGAATCGTCTGTGTCGAACAGGCCATTTGCATTGAGTGAAAACCGTCGTCGTTAATGACAAAATTTGAACCGTCGCTCGCGGCGCCGGTCATAGTCAGAATCGACCCGTCATCCGAAAGTATCGCGATTTGATAATCGCCAGGAGCCCAATTGCCCGCGACAAAATTACTTTTAAGGCGAAAACCAAAGTAACTTGTTAAAGTATTGCCGCTGGCATCTTGCAAAGCCTGACCATTTGCCGCGTTGACGAAACCTTGTGTGAAGTACATGTCGGGGTAATTGATGTCGGGTAAAAATAGATTTACTGCCGAAGAAAGTATGAGTGGCGCGCCTGAGGCCGTCACAATATTTACCGGATTGAGCAAATTTTCGACCGAGTTTTGGATGGCATTTGAAATGTATGTTGAATTCCACGACCATGACGAGTCATTCGCCGGAACGGGCGGGATTTGTGATTGATCCACGTAATATACGTCATTTGCTTCAAGCCCTTCAGTTGAAGTTGCAGAGCCGCCCCCACCGAACGGGTTGCAAACTACTGGTGGTGGCGGAGTTGAGGTTGTGCCGCCGCCGTTATTGCTGGTCGTCGGGGTTGTCGTACCTTGTGCGCTAGGAGATTGTTGATTTGCGTTCGGAGTCGAACTGAATTTCACCTGCCCGCAATTGTTAAACAGGGCAAGCGTCGTCACTGCGACAACTGAGGCGATAGTTAATGTGTATCGAGATGAGACTTGCATTTGTATTCCCCTTGTGCGCAGGCAGCCTAATAGAGTGTTAAACCGCACGAATCTGGCTGCCGCACATCCCCAACTATAATAGTATGCAACACCTACACCATCGGCACTTTTCAGTGATTTTCGTAGGTTGGGTTTTACAGTCTCATTTTGAAGCGTCGAAGTAATAAGCGAGTGTCAAATTCGTGAGCGAAGGCTCCATGAAGAAAATTGCCGCTATGAATGCGGAATGCATTGCAGTAAACAAGTAGCGGCTGCTTACCCCAATTCCATCTTAGCGATGGTCTGGAGCTGCATATTCGAAGTGCCTTCGTAAATTTGTCCGATTTTGGCATCGCGGTAATACTTTTCGATGGGGTATTCTTTTGTAAAACCGTTGCCGCCAAAAAGGTCGACCCCGATGGAACATATTTTTTCGGCAGCGCGTGACGCGAATAACTTTGCCATCGCAGCTTCGCGTAAAAAGTCTTTATGTGCGTCTTTGAGACGAGCGGCATTGTAAACCATTAGTCGAATCGCTTCGAGTTGGGTGCGCATTTCGGCGATTTGAAATTGCACTCCTTGAAATTGTGCAAGGGACTTGCCAAACTGTTCGCGCGATTTAATGTATTTGACGGTTGCTTCAAACGCACCTTCGGCAATTCCGAGCATTTGCGCGCCGATACCGATGCGGCCCTCATTCAACGTTTCGATGGCAATTTTATAACCTTTGCCGATTTCACCAACTACATTTTCTTTAGGGACGCGGCAGTTTTCAAAAATCAACTCGCAAGTCGAACTCGCGCGGATGCCGAGTTTGTCTTCTTTCTTGCCTACTTTGAAACCAGAGAATTCACGCTCCACTATAAAAGCGGTTATGCCTTTGTAGCCTTTGCTCGGGTCAATATTGGCAAATACAAGATAGAGCGAGGCTTCATTAGCATTCGTGATCCAAAGTTTGTGGCCGTTGAGTAAATAGTGATCACCTTTATCTTCGGCGCGCAGTTTGAGCGCAAAGGCATCCGAACCCGACGAGCTTTCACTTAAACAATATGCTCCCACCCATTTTTGTGCGAGAAGCGGCAAATATTTATCTTTTTGTTGATCATTGGTCCATTTGAGTAGAGCATTCGTGACCAACGTATTTTGCACGTCGACCATGACGCTCACGGAGCCATCGACGCGAGCTAATTCTTCAACGGCAAGGCACGCCATAGTGAAAGTCGAACCGGCGCCGCCCCATCTTTCGGGAGTTTCAATGCCCATAACTCCCATTTCAAAAAGTTTTTTGACAAGGTTTGGGTCCATCTTTGCTTCGTGATCCATTTTTGCGACAAGGGGGCGAATTTCATTTTCGGCAAATTCGCGCACAGCTTCTTTGAACGCGACTTCGTCTTCAGTTAGAACTGTTAGGGGATTTACGCTGATTTCGCTCATTGTTGTGCTCCTTGGCGATGTCAGTTGACTTGCCGTGTGCCCGTTTCGCATCTGCGTTACAAAAGGATGCCAGACACCTTTTTATATCTTAAACTGCAACTATGTTCATTCCTAAAAGAGTGCTTATAGCAAAACCCGGACTCGATGGCCATGACCGCGGCGCCAAAGTTGTCGCGCGAGGTCTTCGTGACGCGGGATTCGAAGTTATCTACACCGGCCTTCATCAAACTCCCGAAATGATCGTGACTGCGGCGATTCAAGAAGATGTCGACATTGTTGGGTTATCGATCTTGTCGGGCGCGCATTTGCCGCTTGTGACAGAAATTCAACGCTTGTTTAAAAAGCATAAAGTAACAAAGCCGATTTTTGTTGGTGGAATTATCCCGTCGGACGATTCGAGTGAACTTCTGACTTTGGGAGTGGCCGCAGTTTTCGGCCCCGGCACGCCCATCAAAGACATTGTGTCCCGTGTAAATGAAATCGTGGCTCAGTCATGATGCCGTGACTATTTGTCGTTAGGTTGCATGGGCCTCGTTTAGCCGCCGTTCGTGGAACGGTTTTGCGGCATCCTCAAACCCATATTTTTCGCAAAAATGTTTGACCAAATTTCGCGCCGGTAGTCCGGATTTTAGAAAATATCGCCATGATCCGTGCAGACGATTGTACACCGCCAGCATCATCAAATATTTGTTGCCCACTTCGCAAGTGTAAAAGTAAATGTCCGAAGTTCGGAATTTTAAATCAATTTCGTCAACCTTCGTTGACGTCCGCGTTCTGTCCCTAAATTCGTACAATAAATCCGAAAAGCCGGACGAAATTTGTTGCGGTGGTAAATCGAATTCTTGCGGCTGCATTTTATTTGGCTCCTTGCTGTCTTATTGTTTTGCATAAGCGAGGAGATTGCAGTTACCGTGCCAAAATGCGCGCTCCTAAATAAAAATTTAGGAGCGCGGCTAAAATGGGTTCACAATACTTAGTACTGATCGTATTTATTTAAACAAATTGTGATGTTGTTCTTTAGATATTCTTGTGCGGTCGCAAGGGGGCCGCTGATCATTTCTTGTGACTTTGTAATGAGATTGTTTAAGTGGTTAACAGTTATGGGGGTATAGTACTGACCGAATAGTCCCTGCAAAGGCGGCACGGTAATGTAAAGATAGACCGCTGCAACTTGCGCTGGGTCTTGTGTATAATTGCTATATAACATCTTGTGAATGCGATTCAGGACTCTTTTGCCTTGCTTTGCCAGAGCAATTAACGATTGATATTTTAATATGGCGGATTCGATCGTCCCACTCAACGCAGGGTTCGCGTTGCTACGACAAGCAGCCTTTGATGGCGTCCATTGACTGAGATCGTCAATGTCGATATTGCTCGTCTGAACATTTCCGCCTGAAACGTCGCTCGAAATATCAAAAGGAGCGAATTGGTTTAACAAATGAGCAAGGGTCGGAGAAAAGGATTTGATAGCGGAGATTTGATCTTGAGCCGGGCAGTTATCGGGACCGTAAAGAGATGCAATAAAACTCACATTATAATCCATTACTTTGGTGAGAGTTTGTCGCAATAGACACAACGATTGTGTTGTACCGAGCTGTTGCAGATAGATAGACAACACTCGGTTGAAGTCGTTGAGATGCCAAATATCCGCGCTGTCAATGGCGAAATTAGAATCTTTAACTCCAACTCGAGCGAGTTCGTCGTCAAGAGTCGCCGTCGTGTAGTGGCCGCGGTGATCGTGCAGCCATTTTGTCATAAACATGACTCGCATCTCATGTATCGGGCCATTACCGCGGATGAGCCCGTGGAGAGCTTCGTGTATCATTTCGTACGGACGTTCCGTTGGCGGCAATTGCGCCAACGCCGTCGTTGAAATCATAATATCATGGCTGTAGTGGATGGCGATTTGTACTTGGGGATTGGGTCCCACAACGGTCGTGTCGGCGAGTGGCAAAAGCGGTAATTTCGACGGGATCAGCCAAATTCGCACGTCGTTGAGTTGCTTCCAGATCTCAAAGGCAAAAACCGGATCGGCTGCCGCAATTTCTTTAAATAGCGGCATGAAGCCGGGCATGTCTTCTAAAAATTTTTTGTTGTTTTGAACGCCTGTGGCGAGACCGTTCGCTTTATTGGTTTCAATAAAGTCGCGCATCTTAAGCTGGCCGTTGACGTAAACGCCGTCGCCGGCATGGGCGCCTCCGGCGAAGGCGGGGATGCTAACGAGTGTTGCGCAAGCAAAAATTGCGCTCGAGACGGCAGCCGCGCAAAAGGCTTTTGCGGCAAATGCTGTCGCGATTTTATTAAGTGGCTTCATGTGTTGCTCCTTATTTGTAAGGGGAATAAACCTATATTTAATTCGTAAACTTGCAGGCGCTTGCCTGATTCTAAAAACTCAGTAAGACGGTGCGTGAATTCTTCGATCATTTTCTTAGCTTCGTCGATTTTGGCCGGGTCGATCGCCATGGTCATCGAGGAGTGGTTGCGTATTTCGATGGGGTCGTTTTCCATTGAATAAAGTGATTTATTTAATATTTGTTTGTGATGGCGCTTAAGCGCCGAGTTCGTAATGTGTTTGTCGGCCGTCGTAAAATAGTCCTCCCAGCAAATGAGTTTGCCGTTTTTATATTTCAGTAAGCCCAGCTCAATTAAGCGATCAACCGCAAGTTTGGCCTCAAGGGGAGTAATGGCGAGCCGAGCGGCGATCCAGTTCGGATTCGGATCAAAACCTTTTACGTATGTCAGCGACAAGATGGCGTAATGGTACCAATCGCCTATCACGCGAAACAGCTCGAGACTCAAATCTTTTGGTGAGCGCATGTTTTTATCGAACTCGCGCAATTTCGCCGCCTTTTTCAATGCGGTCTTATGTTGTTCGACGTCTTCACCCTTGCCTGTATCGTTGGCCTTAGTTTTGACCCGAAACTCCGGGTTTAAGCGCTCAAGACCGCGCGACCGTTGTACCGCTGCGAGTGACTCGACGAACTCGCGTTGCTCGGCGGGGGTGAGTTCAAGGGACGTCAAAATCTTTTGCGCGACTTTATAGGAGGGGACTCTTTTGCCTGACAAAATTTGCGAAAGCGCGCCGGGTGCCAATCTCAAGGCCCGGGCCATCGCCCGTAGTGAGTAGCGTGGGTTCGCGTCGCAACGTCGAACGAGTTCGCGTTCGAGTAAATATTTATATTTGGCCGGTGCCGTTTGTTTCATTGGCGGCGACTGTAGTACAGGGCGCAAGTTGGGCGCAAATTTATTTGAAACAAACTGTTTCAAATAGGAATTGGGCCTATGAAACGGGTAGATCTTTCACTGTTCGGGCAAGATGGCGGCAAAAACCGTCACTTAGAATTTAGTCGCAGCCATCTTTTCGAAAATCTTTTTCTTTTCAAGCCGCTCGTACAAAAGCGGGCTGATATATATTCGCGGCAAGAAGTTTCGGTATTGGCTTAAGATCGACATCAACGAATTTGGAACTTCGACAATAAGTTTAATCTGATTGTCGCGCGTGAGAATTTTTGCCGGATCACGCAACCGATGGACGTCGCCGCCTTTTGCTTCGCGCTGGCAACGGTCGAGATTTTTCGTAAAAATCACATCACGTTGTGGAATGTCAAAAATCATCCATGCGTTTGGGTCGACCGATCGAATTTCGTTTTGAAGCCATTCGGCGGCACGGGTGACGCTTGCGACCAATTCTTTTCTGTGTTCGTCACTTTGTACAAGTGTCGGCCGCACCGGACCCGATTTTACCTGTGCGGGAGCGATGCGATTGGCAAGCATTTCAGACAATTCGCGAATCATGGGGTGGGTGATACGACCGGCTAAATACTCGTGGAGTTTGGCAAGAAAATAAGAATCGTTGAACGTAAAATATTCGTTTGGGTTTTGCGACACTTTATCGACCAACTGATCAAACGAGTAGGCGAGCCCGTTTTCGAGAAAATACTGATAGATTTTTGCGGCGACGAGATCGAATTTGTAGCTTGTACCGTCGCTGATAATTTGCGAATACCAAAAATAGCGGCTGACAAGAAATGAATCGACAACGGTCATCGCGTCTTCGCGCATGCATAAAATTTGGTCCTGACCGTCTTCATAAACGGTCATGCTGCGAATAAGAAAATCAATGTCGTAGACGCCAAGCCGAACGCCGGTGAAATAGGCGTCTCGTAAAAGATAATCCATTCGATCGGCGTCGACGTCGGAATGCATGAGTTGATTGGCGACTAGATTTTTTGAATTCCCGGCGATGATGGTCGCAAGCATTTCCGGGTCGATACCCTCTTCGATCAAAATGCGCGTAAGACCGCCTTCGAAATCGGTATTTAAAATAAGGTGACTGCCAAGAGTTTCGTGATTAGCCGTGTACTTCGGCGTTTTGACCCGTTGTTGCTCGCGATGGTGTTGGATGTAGGCAATTTCAATGGTGTGCGAAAAAGGCAGGGTTCCAATATCGTGGAGCATGGCCGCAAGCCGCATCATACGGTGAAAATTTGTTTTCTCGTCCGCTACTTTAGTGGAAAAAAATTTTTCGTCCGGGACGGCAAGTCCGGTCGCTTGCAATATTCGGTGCATGACGTGGAGCACTCCCAGGGCGTGAGCATGGCGGGTGTGAGTCGCCCCCGGGAAGACATAAAAACTAAACCCAAGTTGGCGGATCCACCGCAATCGCTGATAGTAGGCTGATTCGAGTATTCGCGACTCGACCCGGTTCAGTACGATGTGGCCGTGAAGAGTGTCAAATATTGTGCGCTTAAATTGTTCGGCCATTGTAAGAACTTATCGGCTCGACGACTAAGAATATTTAACTGTTCGGCCAGTCTAGTCGCGTTGTAGGGTCGGGCCAAGATCTAAAGGAGTGACATTCATGAAATCGAAATTTTTGTTTATAACGGTTTATTTAGCTGCCGCGCTTTTAGCTTTAAAGGCGTTTGCCGAACCGATATGTACCATAGTCGGGACAAACGGGGTGTTTTTTGTAGAGAAAGACGGCGTCGCGGGCAATACGTATTACGACCGAGTTCAATCAGCGCAATTGGCGCGTGATCGCTTAGTTGCACGGGGCGAGTGCAGGCCGCCTGCCGTTTTACCGGAATGTAACATTCTTGCGCGTAACGGTGTTTTTTTTATCTTTCAAGGTCATCACGACACCGGCGTATTTTACAGCGACGTGAACGACGCAGGGGCTGAGCGCAACGATATGATTCAGGCGCAGGCGTGTCGTGTGCCGATGCGGCTGCCAAAATGTCTTGTTCAAAAAGACGACGATGTGTTCAAAATCGTACAAGGGCGTCACGATACCGGGACTTTTTATAACAGCCGGAGCGAAGCCGAGCGGGTTCTTAAAGACTTTGTTCAAATCGGACTTTGTACCGTAAAATAGTTCAACAGTTGCGCTGTTAAGAACACTCCACACGACGTTCAAATATCTATCGCACTACCAATATATTCTATGCTTGTAACGAGGACGTGCTAACCGAAAGGAGCCGTTTATGAGAAAATATATCGTTACACTTGCATACTTCAAAGTCACAGAGGCAGGTGCTTATTCGAAAAGTGCGCAGCCGACTGGTCCTCCGGCCAACCGCAAAAGTGAGGTTTGCCAAACATAAAGGTCATTGCGCGCAGATGTGGCCGAGCAATTCGTTGACTGCGATTTTGCCCGATGTCATATTCAGTCAAATTCTTGAAAGGGATCCGCGCCAATGTCGACCATTACTCCACTCAAAGATCTGCAAACATTAGTCAGTCTGTGCAAACGACGCGGGTTTGTTTTTCAAAGTTCCGAAATTTATGGTGGGCTCAATTCCTGTTGGGATTACGGCCCGCTTGGCGCCGATTTCAAATTTAATGTTAAAATGTCGTGGTGGAAGACCATGACGAGGCGACCTGATATTGTCGGCCTCGATGCGGCCATTCTTATGCATCCGATGGTGTGGAAGGCGTCAGGCCATATCGACGGGTTTACCGATCCGTTGTGCGATTGCCGCGCGTGCAAGACACGCTTTCGTCAAGATCAGGCTCCGCAAAAAAATGGTAAAACAATATGCCCTAATTGCGGTTCAACCGAAGTCACAGAACCGCGCAATTTTAACTTAATGTTTAAGACATTTATGGGGCCGGTCGAAGATGCCGCGGCCGTCGTGTACTTGCGGCCTGAAACAGCCCAAGGGATTTTCGTTAACTATGAAAACGTACTGACCAGCATGCGTAAGAAAATTCCGTTCGGGATCGCGCAAATCGGCAAAAGTTTTCGCAATGAAATTACGCCCGGTAATTTTACGTTTCGCACCCGTGAATTTGAACAAATGGAAATGCAATATTTCGTCAAGCCGGGCACAGATATGGAATGGTTTGAAAAGTGGAAAGAAACGAGGCTAGCGCATTATTCGCGTCTCGGATTCAAGCCGTCTTCGCTACGTTTTCATCAGCACGGGCCGAAAGAATTGGCGCACTACGCGCGAGCGGCGTTTGATGTGCAATATGAATTTCCGTTTGGTTGGCAAGAATTGGAGGGGATTCACAATCGCTCCGATTTCGATCTCACTCAGCACTCTAAATTTTCCGGTAAAAAGCTTGAGTATTTTGATGAGCAGACGAAAGAACGGTTTGTCCCATACGTCATTGAAACAGCGGTGGGATGCGACCGGCTTTGCCTCGCGATCTTATGCAACGCTTTTGAAGAAGAAAAGCTCGCGAGCGCTGGCGGTGAAGGCGATGGAGATTCGCGAGTCGTCTTGCGCTTGAAACCGTTTCTCGCTCCTGTCCAAGTGGCCTGTTTGCCGTTATCGAAAAAGCCGGATTTACAAGAGACGGCGTTTAAAATACGCCAAGATTTAAGCGAAGAATTTCGAGTTGACTATGATGAGACCGCCTCGATCGGCAAACGTTATCGACGGCAAGATGAAATCGGCACTCCGCTTTGTTTAACTGTCGACTTCGAATCGCTTAACGATAAAAAAGTGACTGTGCGCCATCGCGATACGATGACGCAAGATCGCGTCGAAATGTCGCGCCTTTCTGAATACGTGCGCGAAAAATTGCGCAGTTTTTAGGCGCGACAAGATTAAAAATATTTAGCGGGTGACACAGTTGAAATAAATTTCGGCTTGAACGGTCGAAGAAATTTCTGAACTGCCGCCCTTAAGAGTAAATACCACGTCGCTACCGCGAGGG
>JAJYHS010000213.1 GCA_021784635.1 bacterium | reverse complement strand
GACTTGCCAATGCTCGCGCGAAGGGCAAATTGATAGGGAGAAAGAAGCTAAGAGATTCTGATTTAATAAGAAAGCTTCTAAAAAGTGGATTAAGCTACCGTGCTTGCGCAGTCATTGCCAAATGTTCGCACGGAAGTATCCACCAGGAGAAGCTCGCTATGAAGCGTGACGAAGCGAAAGCAAAAGAACTCGCCGAACAGCAAGCTGCCGAAGCCCAAAGATTAAATCAAGCCCTCGAAGCGACGCAGTTTCCACCGTCGGCTGTGTAAATTCATTTCTTACTCGACGACTTCGATTGGAGTGGCAGTTGAAGCAAAAACTTCGAAGGTGTCTATAGTATGCCGGTTATTTTGAGGGTTGATGGATTCAAGTTTTTCTTTTTTTCGGATGAGGGCAATGAACCAATTCACATTCATGTCGAAAAAGGCGACGGAGCCGCAAAGTTTTGGATGAACCCGGTACGACTGGCAAAGAATTTTGGAATGAAGCCGGTGGATCTGTCGCGTGTGCGGTCGATTCTGGAAGAAAACGAAAAACTGATTGAGGAGAAATGGAATGAGTTCAACAGCAGAAAAAAATGAGTATGATTTTAGGTTGATTAACGTCGAAGTCACGGACACTCAGTTGTGCGTGACCTTGGCCGATGGCCGCGAAGTGCATAATCCGCTGGAATTTTACCCTAAACTTGTCAAAGCAAGCAAAAAGGTCCGAAATAACTTTCGAATTTTGGCCCAGGGAATTGGTATTGAGTGGCCAGACTTAAATGAGCACTTATCCACTGAAGGTATAGTGCTCGGGCGACGTGCAATCGATTGGTAAGCGTATAAAGAGCGAAGATGTGGGGTCTCAACTGAGGCCCCATTTTTTGTGCGCGTTTGTGGTCAACATACCTGGATTCTATTCACACCGCTACAGATTGCGAGCGTTAAATTCATTCAAATATATAAAACTTAAAAGCCTGCGAACAATTTTTCACAGGCAGCCATGGAATTTAGTGGTTTTGATAACACACCTGCCAAACAAATTTTGATTTTCCTAAACGATTTAAACGGTTACTGAGGAAAAATTTAGATCGAGATTTGTGTAGATTTCATAAATTTCTGCTCGACCGCGTGAGTTTTAATCCATTTAATTTTCATGAATGCTCTCAATTCATGGTTTTCAAATTCTCGAAAAATTACTCTGGTCTCGCTACAGTTGTAATCCATCTTGATTAAAAGCCAATGCAAAACTTGTCACAGAAAAATTTTAGTTTCTTTAATGTTTGCTAAAATTCGCGTTTAGCCAGTTAATATTCAGCACTACGGAAGCCTCAACAGGCTCAATCATACCGGCGATTACCATTCCGATCACTTGGCCATTTGAATTGAGTACTGGGCTCCCGCTGCCCCCAAAATATTCAGCGTTTGTAAATTGCAGCCTTTCTCCATTCAAATTTTGCTTTGGATACCCAGGTACTTCCATTGGTTTGCCAGAAGAAATGACCAAGACCCGCCCTGGCGCGTCTTTTGCGCCAATTTTCGCAAATACATGTGTGCTATTCGGATATCCTATTTCATAAGTCCTCGACTGATCGGTTAGTTGAGTATTATGAGCCATGACAAGTGGCTTTGCGTTTAATGGAGCATCCAAACTAATTTTGATGAATTCCTTGGCAAAATCCTCATCTGTATCTTGAGGTGTGGTTGTCCAATATGAACGATCAGAGTCACTCGCATCTAACATTGCCTCCCCCGAAGTTTTTACTAAAACTTTATTTTTATAGAGCAATACCGGAATTCGAATTTGTGCTAACGAAAGGCTTGGATTGTCATTTAGCGTGGTCTTAACCCAGTGGTGAATCGTGTGGGCAGCTGTTGCTAATGTCGATGAATTTCCAGTTAACCATGCAGTGCCGTCACCTTTTTCCGCAAAGATCGGGCAATTTGAAATCTTCTGATTAAGACAATTTTTAATTTGTAAATTAACCCACTCGTTATTTGTTTGCATTGCGGGGGCAGGTAAATGCCATATAACGGCTTTACCCTTGGGATACACGATTTCAAAGATTGATTTCTGAACGTTATGAACCCAACCCAGTTTACTTGAATGTATTTGTCCGGGTTTTCGAAAACCAGTCCAGTTGAGTAGGTCGGACTGCAATTGCATAACACTTTTTTGGAGTGATCTTTGTGCACCGGATTCACAATTGCAAAACACCCCTATTTGCGCCGAAGTGGCTTCCAGCGACGAGCCAAAACTACGTCCACTGGTCGAAAAGAGAGTTAATAAAATAATGCCACTAGTTCCGGCTGCTTTTAAAACACTCATAAACTCTGTAAAGTAGCAATATTTGAGCCGTAAGTTTATCAATAATTTCATTTACTTAAATAACCCATTCGGGCTTTAGATGGTTAATTGTCACTTTTCTGACAAATCTTTTGACAGACATCTAACGCCAGATATTGCTATATGCATATATATATGGCACAATGACCTTGATATGCCAACGGTTCTGAAGATCATAAACCTCATTTTTATTATCCACACCAAGGACCATGGATATCCGCACGTGACAGTTTATCGTGGTACGCCCGAAAACCATGATGCTTATGCCAAGGTGAGATTAGACGAGATTGAGGTCATCGAGCTTCGAGGATTTAAAGCATCGGCTGAGGCAGTCATTTTAGAAATAGTATCCAAAAACCAAGACGACTGGCTGGAGGTATGGAATGAAACACGCGAGACAAAATAAAAAAATAAAGCATGGCGATGTCGAACTGGGCACCGAATATCTTGACCCGAAGAACCAGAAACATCGAGTTACATTTTGGATGGATGGCGATCTTAAGGAAGAACTTATTCGACAAGCCAATGAGGTTGGTGCAGGTTATCAAACCTACATGCACAAGCTTTTGAGGGACGCTGCCTTTAAACACCAATCCCTCGGTGATCGTGTCGAAAAACTTGAAAAAGCATTGAAGAGTAAGACTGGTTAATTTAGCACTGACTTTTAGTCGGCTTTTCAATACGCCGGCGCGAATCCTAACAGCTCGACGGAATAAAAATAGCCATCTGCCCGGCAGATTCGCAGCCATGCGATCTCACTCAAACAAGTGAAATCTGGTCATGTGAAAATTTTCCCACGCGAATCAATCAAATTAATTTGGATTCGAACACCGTACAGAAGAAATACCCATTGCATTTAATGTCTAAACAGTTCTATAAGGTGAACAGTTATGAAAAATTGGCTTAGCCGCTTTTTGACCCCAAAAAATCAGAATTCTGGCACAAGTTCAGCGCCGTCTGCACCCCAAGAGTTACTTAATTTTGGAGATCGACCTTATTCCTTTGATGACGACAAAGATGAGTATTTCGCTTTCGGCGAAACGCAATTTTCGGTTTTAGCTCACGAACCCGGTTTGAGCACAGCGGATGCGGATGGGCCTCGAGTTGAACATGTACACCTTGAAAGAGTAATTGACCTGACTGACCCAAAGACGCTGGCTCAATTCAAAATTACGCGCGACGAATTAATACATAAATCAAAAAATTGCGTGCAACTTGCAATTGGCGATGCGGCTCGTAGACGCGGCTTTCAGGCCCTCATCGTACCGACTCCAAGGGTTAAAGACGGAAAAGTCCTAGTACTGTTTAAATAATCTTCTATTTGTTTATCGTTTAACAATTGTTGGGTTCACATTGCCGTATCGAAAACAAATCTTACCTGGCATACACGCGATCTGATGAAAACCGATGTTATGACCGAGCTGATGGGGACGACTCCCATGCGGATAGGCATTCCATATAAAAGGACGTGCGCCGAATTCTCGTCCCCACGTGCGTGGTCAGTAAGCGGCGGATATTGACCGGAGCGGTGACTTTGAATTGAAGACCAACATCGGGGTCAAAGTTCGATTTTGGGCGAAGTCTTTTGAAATCGCCACAGTACCACGCCGACTTTAAGCTGCGTTTTCCTGACCAAAGCTAAAATCTCTACTTATGACGTTGCTCAGATTCACACAGTTACTTTGGACAGGTCGACGTTTGACCATCTTGAACGATAGCGCCGTTACCTACGGCAAGCGACGCGAACTACATCTTTTACGTCGGCAAATTGAACACAAATCAAGATGGTTGGCTATTTATCAGTTAACAGATGCGGACAACTATTCAAATAGGCCGAGAGTCGCTGCCGATAAGGCACGATTGATTCATCGAAATACCTTCCCCAATAATTCCAGGGATAACCATTTTTGCTATTGTAAAGTTTAATCCAGGCGGCGCTATTTTCTGGGACGCCCACCCCCCAAAGTTTAGGTGTCAATTTAATATTTTTTCGTTTTGCCCACGGCAAAATCACTTTCAAATAGAACCGTCTTAACTTGAGAATAGCTGAATATTCTATGCGGGCATTATCGAGTACGTATTGACTTCTGGTATAAGTATTGTCCGTTAAGGCTCTTTTGAGTGACTTTTCGAACAGTTTTGCGTTTTCCATGTTAAATGCCTCGAAAAAGAAAGTCTTCCAAAGATTTTCAAAGTCCATCGGCATTCCGACAGGACCATCGTGATTATAAGTTGGCGAAATTCGAATGCGTCCAAGTATATCTGCTGCTGGATAAGTATGGTTACCGTTCGCGGCTGGAGTCGTTGGGTTGGGGTCCCAAAGGATATGCTTAGATCCATATATTACGAGCGCGTATTTGAACGGCGCATCGGTCACAAGAAGTTCATGGCGGGCATTATTCGAATCAAAATACGCCGTCATATTTGGTCTATCGTGAAGCATTGCCTCAAGTTGCTCTTGGCGAACCGACTGAGTTGCAAATGCGGGCCTAACGATGAAAAGCATTAAAATCGGAATCAAAAAATGATAGCGCCCTTTAAACTCCAGAGACATATTTTGTATATTACTGGTCCAACGCAGAATTTTAAATATTACTGAAATTTTTCCTCAGCTGTCATTAATGTGGTCACTCGGCCGTCGGATACAAGAGCCCAGAGGAATTCGAAGCGGAGATTTTGAAGACTAAACCAGCCAACCGGCCTGTACAAAAAATCTGGGGCTACGCTGTCTAGTCAAAGGGGCGCATTCCATTCTCCTTACCCGAACAGTCACCTCTTGCCATACCTGTTCGGAAAATGCCAATCGGTGTTCAGTAATTCTTAGGGGAATATCTGACCTCAGGGGCGCAGGCTATAACAGATTTCAAGAATGGGATTTTAGATTCTGAAGGATATGAGCGGAGGGTGGCACGGGTGAGATCTGAACGAAAACGCTTTAGCCATCAGCTCGAAGAGGCTCAGGTTCAGATTACAGATGCAGGTATCGAAACGGCGAAAACAACTATCGAACTCGCGAAGTCCGCGAAAACATTATGGAATGACGCCACAGTAGAGGAGCGTATGCAAATTCTAAAACGTGTACTTTCGAACCCGGTGCTCGATGGGCCAACGCTGCGATATGATTTGAAAAATTCAGTGGCGGCGTTGGCCGCAATGGCCACTCAGAGTGAGTGGCGTCCCCTACGAGATTCGAACTCGTGTCTACTCCGTGAAAGGGAGTTGTCCTAGGCCTCTAGACGAAGGGGACACATGAGTACAAAAAAATGGTGATCCGCGATGGATTTGAACCATCGACCCTCTCCTTAAAAGGGAGATGCTCTACCAACTGAGCTAGCGGATCACTGTTTGCACTTGCAAAGACGGTCAATTTCGAAGAAATGCCGTTTCAAGTCAATAATTTAATTAAAACAGCGGTTTCAGCCACAAAGTTTGTTCACGGCCCGGGCCGACTGACAGCACATCAATGGGTGTCGCCAACTCTTTGCTGATGAACTGTACGTAGTCTTGCACTTGTTTAGGTAAGTCTTTGATATTTTTGACAACCGTGAGGTCAACATTCCAGCCAGGTAGCGTTTGATAGATGGGTTTCACGCGCTCGAGTTCCCCCGGACTTACGGGATAGTCTTTTATAACTTGCCCATCGAGCTCATAAGCCGTGCAAATATGAATTTCTTTAAGCCCACTCAGGACATCGACTTTCATGAGTGCAAGGCTCGTAATACCGTTCGTACGCAGCGCATATTTCAGCGCCACAAGGTCGAGCCAGCCACACCGCCGCGGACGGCCTGTGGTTGCTCCAAACTCTTGCCCCACAGAACGTAGCCGTTCACCCGTGTCATCGCTTAGTTCAGTCGGAAATGGTCCGGAGCCGACACGAGTTGTATAAGCTTTCGTGATGCCGATGACCTTATCGATCAAATTCGGGCCAATTCCAGTGCCGATACAAGCGGAGCCAGAAAGAGTCGATGAGCTCGTTACAAACGGATAGGTGCCGTGGAGTAAATCGAGCAGCGTGCCTTGTGCGCCTTCAAACAAAACTTTGCGATTTTGTTTGAGTGCCTTATAAACCACGAGCGAAGTGTCGCGGCAGCGAAAGGGAGCCAGCTTCTCGGCTATTTTTTCGACGCTTTTTAAAACACTTTCAACCTGAACCGGCTTACGCTTGTACATTTTTTCAAGAAGAAAATTCTTTTCTTTTAGCGACGCGCTCAATTTTTGTTTGAGAGTTGCGCTTTGAAATAAATCACCAAATAAAATGGCCTTACGTGAGGCGCGATCTTCGTATGCCGGGCCGATTCCTTTGCCAGTTGTACCGATTTTTTCGAGTCCGGCGGATTGTTCGCGCGCCTGATCGAGTTCACGATGATAAGAGAGGAGCACCGTCGCCGAGTCTGAAATTAAAAGTTGCTTGGGATCTTTTAAAAACCCACCTTCTTGAAGCGCGACGATTTCTTTGGCCAGAGTCTCGATGTCGAGCACCACCCCCGCGCCAATGACACAGACGACATTGGGGTGAAGCGCCCCAGACGGTACAAGATGTAAAACTGTTTTTTTGCCGTCAACGACAAGGGTATGACCGGCGTTTGCTCCGCCTTGATAACGAACGACGTAATCAGCTTGCGCCGAAAATACATCGACAACTTTACCCTTACCTTCATCGCCCCATTGAGCGCCGATCACAATAATTCCGGACATAGGCTGCGAGTGAACCATACTGTTACAATATTGACATCAGTTGAAGCGCCAAGTCGTGAAGGTTCACGATTCGATTGGGATTGGATTTGAACGCTCGCCCGAAACCAAAGCCGCAATGAGCGCATTGACGGCCAAGTCAGACGCGCGGGCCATGGCTTCGTTGGTAAATGCTCCCATGTGGGGAGTGATGACAACATTCGAAAATTTGCGCAGGCGCGATTCGGCCGCGAGCGGCTCGGTTTCAAAAACGTCAAGTCCGGCGGCGCTTACCTCACCAGAATCAAGGCTTGCGATAAGAGCGCGCTCGTCAACAACCGATCCTCGGGAGGTGTTGATCAAAATCACACCATCTTTTGCCTGTTCAAGCGTGCGTTGATTGATAAAATGGCGTGTTTCATCGTTCAGGGGCACATGTAGCGACAAAATATCAGCTTGGGCCAGAACCTCTGAGAAACCGAATCGTTCAAGATTAAAACTGCGAAATACGTCATCCGTTTGGTATGGGTCGTGAGCGACGACGGTTGCGCCAAAACATTGCGTAAATCGCGCGACGCGAGACCCGACCCGGCCGAGACCGATGATGCCGACAGTTTTGCCGGAGAGTTCAGCGCCAAATTTGAGAGCGTCCTTCCACTCCCGGTTACGTAACGCGCGTTGGGCCTCGGTTTGCCTGCGCAAACACGAGAGCATGAGTAAAAGCGTTAGCTCAGCCGCCGCTGGAGCGTTAGCATCAGGAGTGTAAAGTGCGGCGATATTTTTTTGCGCGCAAAGTTCGGCATCGACATGGTCGTAACCGCTCGTTGCAGAAACGACGACTTTTAATTTTGGCGCTTGGGCTAATAGTTCGGCGTCGACAACGGTGCGAGAACGAATGAGCAAACCATCTGCGCGGGCCAGTTCGGCGGCGCTTGGTCGTCGATCCGTTCTCACAATTTCGCAGGGGTTCAACGCGTGCCGAAGTTTTTCAAGCGATTCAGTCAAATAGGTATCGGTAACAAGAATGGTTGTGCTCATTTATTTTAGTTCTGCGCGCAAGGCGGCGAGCGCTTCTTCGCGTGCGTTTGCCGCTAACGGCACTCCTAGATCTTTAAGTGCTAGGTATAGGATTTCAGTTGTGGCGGCCATGTCGTCGTCCGTAATGTAACCGAGATGACCGATGCGTAAGATTTTGCCCTTCAGTTGATCTTGCCCGCCCATTAGCGTGAGATTGTATTCCTTTTCAATATGCTCCCGCAGTTTTTGGCTGTCGATTTCGCCCGGGGTAAGAAGTGCTGTCACCGATGCACTCGGAAATTTTGAATAAATTTGCAACCCCAGCGGCTTCGACATTTCACGCGTGGCTTTTGCCAGTTTTTTGATCCGTGCTAGCGTTTGCGTTTTTTGTTCACCCGTCAAAAACTGCAGACTGATTTCAAGTGCGCGAATCGTCGCGACGGCTGAGCTAAAATGAGTTTCGCCTTTTTCAAGCGATTTTTTTTCGGTACGTAAGTCCCAATAATATTTTGGCAGTCGCGATTTTTGGTTAAACCCCCACGCCTTTTCACTCAAGGCAATGAAACTCAACCCGGTTGGGAGCATGAACGCCTTTTGCGAACCGCCGATGACGACATCGAGACCCCACTCATCCATTTTGAGTTCCATCGCGCCGACGGCGGTGATCGCGTCTACGATTAATAGCGTCTCACTTCGTTTACGTACGATTGAGGCGATATCGCGAATGGGATGTACAGTTGCCGTGCTCGTTTCACAATATTGCGAGAACACGGCTTTGATAGTCGGGTGTAGAGCAAGCTGCTTTTCGATTTCTTGAGGATCAACCGCATTGCCCCATTCGACGAGTAGAGGATGAACGTTAAGCCCAAACTGTTTAACCATATCCGCCCAACGTTCGCCGAATTTGCCTGAGACTACGACGAGTACATCATCGCCCGGAGAGAGCGTGTTGACGATAGCCGATTCCATGGCTCCTGTTCCGGTCGACGTGTGCATAAAAACCGGCTGCTTCGTTTCGAATACGTCTTTTAATTTTTCACTGACATTTTTTAGAACTCGTTTGAATTCAGGAGTGCGATGGTGAAGCATCGGCTCAGCTAGGATTTTTCGAACTTCGGGATGCAAAGGCACCGGCCCGGGAGTCAACAATCGATAGGGGTAGTTTTTTGTCATGCGACCCAATATAAGTTGTTACCGCCTAGTTGTCATGCTAGCGTAATCGATTATGAATAAGTGGCGTGCGATTTTATCGATCATTGCGTTATGCAGTTTGGTCGGGTGCGCCTATCAGTTCGGTTATCAACAGCGGTCGTTGCCCGACGGGTACAAAAGGGTTGCGATCCCCATGTTTAAAAACCTTTCAGATCAGGTTGACGCCGAAAAATATTTTACCGAGGCGATCGTTCGCGATTTTGATCGTTCACGCGTAGCGAAAGTGGTCGGCCTGAGACAAGCTCCGATTGTTCTTGACGGCACAATCACTTCGATCACCTATACCCCCGACGCGTACATCTATGCGGGCAATACGGAGTCGAATACAATTGACCTGCCCGTCAACACCGTTTTGGCGAGCTCCTACCGTTGTTCGGTCAACGTCAATATCAAAATTCGCCGTAAATCTGACAATAAAATTATTTGGCAGGGCGATTTCAGCGATGAACGCGAATATCAGGCGCCGCAAATTGGTTTGGCCGTTATTAATTCGGCGGACCCGCTGTACAACCATAGCGCGCACAACGAAGTGGTCGAGCAACTTGCAAATGATATGATGCAAACGGCTCACGACCGTATAACTGAGAATTTTTAAAGGACTTGTAAGATGGCTCGGCCGGCAGCATGGCGTCGGCGCCCACCATATTGGAGGGGAGGAGAGGGACAGGATGGGAGGCTCCGTGGCCGCGAAGATTTGGGTGCGTTGTTCGATCTGCGCAAAGTTCAAATGAGACTTGAAAAGGGAACTCCCGGCCCAATTTATTTGCTGCATGGTGAAGAAACGTTTTTGATCGATCAGGCGATTTTGGCGATTCGGACGAAAACACTGGCGTCGGGTTTGGCTGATTTTAATTGCGATGTGCTAACGGCACCCGAGACGACTCCGGGGCAGGTTCGCGACATTGTTGAAACGCTCCCGATGATGGCCGAACGGCGTCTGGTTATTTATCGCGGAATTGAATCCGTTAAAGACGAAGCGTGGGAGCAGCTTTTGCCGGTCGTCGAAAATCCGATTTCATCTACGGTTTTAGTGTTGGTGGCGGACAAATTAGATAAACGGAAGAAGTTTATAAAACGCCTGAATGAAGTCGCAATATTGGTTGATTTAAAAAAGCCGTATGAGAATCAAATTGCGTCATGGATCGAATATATAGCCTTTCTCGAAGACCTGAAGCTCGCTCCCGACGCGATGGCCGCTATTCAACAGATCGTCGGCACGAATCTGAGCGAAATTCAGAACGAAATTCGTAAAATTAAACAGTTTTTGGGGCCAGATGCGAAATCGGTGCTGCTTGCAGATGTGCTAAAAGTCGTATCGAAGGCGCGAGTCGAAAGCGTTTTTAGCCTAACCGATGCCATTGGCCGGCGCGATCGCGCTCGGGCTCTGTTATGTCTGGCGAATTTGCTCGAACACGGTCAAAACGAAATCGGTGTGTTGTCGCTCATTTACCGGCAAATTCGAATTTTATCGGCTGTTTATGACGGTAAAAAGGCGGGACTTAGCGGAGTTCGTTTATCGCAAAAAGTGGGTGTCCCCGAATTTTTTCTCAAGCAGTATCTGGAGCAGGTTCGCCTATGGGACAGTCAAAAATTCGCTTGTACCATCAAAGCTTTGCATGAAACCGATAAGGCACTGAAATCGTCGCCGGTTGCTTCGCACATATGGCTCGAAAATTTTGTCGTCCAAATTTGTTAGAAGCACGTTCCTTGAATCCAGAATCGTGTGACTCATTTTGAAACAGTGTTTTAAAAGCGCCGTCGGTTGCCGATAAGTTGTGTTGAGGGCAAGTTGATGGCTAACGAACGAGGTCTCGCGCAAAACACAACGCAAAGTGCTGTGCCGAATTCGGTTGAACCATTTGCCGATATTTCCGGTTATGTCGGTCACCGTCGTGTGCCGCGCCGACCGGTATCTTGCCGTATCGGTGTTCTAATTGGTGGGAGCTATCACCTCGCCAATGCGTATGAAATGGGCGAAAACGGAATGATGATCGACTCGCCGATTGAGTTAAGTGAGAAGCAATTGATTGTTGTTGCTATTCGGGTTGTCAACGTTGTTCAAGGCGTGATGCTCTCGCGCGTGGTTTATAAAGTCCCTGCAAATGAACCAGGGCAACCCATAAAGTATGGGTTGCAATTCGAGCAAATTGGTTTTGACGTGAAACGTATGATTCGGAATTTCGTCGCTTCAAACCGGTCGAGCGAAAATGTCGTCGACCGTGACGAAATTAAAGCCGGTTGATTTGCGCCGACAAACGGCTGATGCGGCGAGCGGCGCGCCGGACATGAACAGCGCCTTTTTGAGCCGCGCGATCAACAGTCGACATAAACGTCACCAGCGCTTTTTTGGCCGATTCGACGTCCTTTTTTTGAATCGCTACTAAAACGCTTTTCTCGATTGTTTTGACTTGGCTCTTCCAGCTCGTATTGCGGGCTGCACGGCGGACCGTCTGACGCGCCCGTTTTTGCGCGGATTTGTGGCGGCCTTTGATCATTTTTCTTTTTTCTGCGGCGGCTTTATTCGCTTCTTCTGCCATGTGGTTCCTTTCAACCGGGAATGGTCACATTTTCTTGCCATGCCCACTCAAATTTCAACAATGCGCTTCTACCATATTGGAACAACAGTTGCAATGCCCTATCGACAACCATGATAGCTGACCACAATATAGTTAAGAGTCTGAAACTGTATGAATCACTCGCTGCGGAAAGGGTA
>JAJYHS010000085.1 GCA_021784635.1 bacterium | reverse complement strand
AATCCGTAATTTGTCCTTGCGCGTAGGACATGGTTCCAACCGTATCGATTAAAATCTGGTGATTGTAAATGTAATGGTGAAGCGCCCACCCAAGGTTGTTTAATTTTTGAGCGCAATAGACTGCTCGCGCAAGATAGCAGGAGATCCCGTCGCCACTCGGCACAGCTTCGTTGCAGGTATTGTCTAGGGGGAAGGCATAGAATTTCAACTGCACATCGGGATGCGAAGCGATGAAAGCATCGACCGCACCGACGGCGTGGCGGCAATGCGGGCAGCGAAAATCCGCAAACTCGGCCAAAGTCATAATCGGCTTCTTGCTGCCTTTGGTGAGTAGCGGCGGAGTGTTCATTACAACTTTTGGCGACGAACGCCAATCAAGTACGGTATCGTGAACAACCGCCGGCAGTTCGGTCGCGCCGTAGTGATTAAAAAACGAATAGTTTAACAAAAAACCGGCGATGGGCAGCGCCACGATTAACGCCAAATAATTTCGTGCCGGCCCGAACAGTTCCAAAATATAAGTTCCAAACGGCCGCGTGTCGGGCTCTTGACTCGCCCAGATCAGCCCAAAGACGATAAAAGATATCAAATATTCGGACATGCAGAAAATGCATTCACTTCGAATGTAAAACGTCGCGATGGAGCCCATTACGATTGATGTCAAAGCGATGAAACCTGAAAGCCATAATGAATATCGGCCGAGCCTCGGGAGATCATCGGACCACTTCAAATTCCAAATGAGTAGGAGTAGGGCGAGAATTCCATTTGTGACCGCGCCCCAAAGGGCCATCGGGACGCCCAAAAGTGCAGCAAATGAACTTGCCGTCACAGTGTCACAGTTGAACCGCGCGTTGATATTGCAAATGCTCGCCCCTTCAAGGAGGCCAAAATTGAGCTGATAATAGTGAAGCGTAAGATAAGAGTGAATGCCGACGGCGATTAACGAAAATAAAAATGCAAGGCGGAGTTTCATGTATGACCTCTGTAGACTCAAATATTAAAAAGGCATAGGCTTTTTAAGTCAAGGGAGGGGGTTTGTCCGTCTGGTATTTCTTAGAAAAGGGTCGCCCCCGGGGGCCCGTTAACGCTGAATTCATTTTGGCTGAAATCCGCGCGTGTCGTTTACAGCGGCAGGATTTGCTTTATCGCGAACGCGATACGCAGTGGCGTGAAGTGCAATTTTTTGCCGAGTTCCAGCCACATCTGGAGCAGCAAAAAAAAGTCGATCAAAAAAGCCCGGCGGCAAAAAAAGAAGATCGATGGGTTTTGCTGACAAGAAATACAGATGGCGGCGGATACCGGCAAAATGGTCCGTTCACAACCGCTGAAATTATTCGCCAGCTCAAAAACGGCAAAATTACGATAACCGACTATGTTTGGCGTGAAGGTCTCAAAGAATGGTACAAAATCTTAGCTGTACCTGAAATTAAAGAACAACTTTTCGATCCCGATCAGCAGACGCAGACCGCAGTGCCCGTTCCGGTGCCGATTCCGACGGCTATGCCCATACCGGCCGTAATGCCGCCCGAGGATGATCCCGTTGAAGTTGAACCGCATGAGCAAGGGGACGCACCGCCGCCAGACCCTCGCATTGCGAAAAACGAAGACGCAAAATCAGAAAAGGTAAAATCAGAAACAGTAAAATCAGAAATTACGAAACCTGAGGTCACGAAAAAAGTCAGGAGAGGCCGAGAAAGCCAAAACCGCGTGCGTGTCGAAGGGCGACGAATGGGCGCCATGACTTATTTTATGGATTTGCCACCTGTTAAACGAACGATTTTTGGCGGCATTTTGCTGGTGACTGTGGGGTGCTTGGTCATAACGGTTTTTTGGGTTTCGTCTTATCTCGATCGTCGTAATGTAGCTTTAAAAAAACCGGCTGTTGCACAACTGCCACCCGAAAAGATTCCTGCTCCGGTGGTGCGAAAGCCGGCGCCCGTTATAGCCAAAGGGAAACCAATCTTAATTCAAAAAATTAAAAAGCCGCCGGTCATCGTTTTACATCCGCCGACCTATTTGCGCGTTGAAACACTCAACAATGGCCGAACAAATCCCATATTTCGGATTCTTACCGATGCCAGTTCGCAATTTGCAATGCAAGTGCACTTGGCCGCTGAAGGCGGATATGTATTAAATCATTTTAGTTATTTCTTTAACCGTACGGTTCACCTTGAAAAAGACGACGAGATACATCTAGGGCGTTGGCACCTGCCGTGGGGTATATATAGTTATAAGATCAAGTGCCAGAAACAGTCGGCCGCTGGGATTTTACGAGTCGGTACATTCCGAAAGTCGTGGCCGCAAAAGATTCGACAGCAACGAAAAGACGAAATTTTCGAACACAATTATGAGCGCATAGGATATATTCGAACAGCGAATTTGTTGGCAAACGTGACGAAAAAACTTGTCGATGCCGCACGGTTGCGGCTTACAGTCACCTCATGGCGGACGTTTTATTTGGGTTGGCGCGAGGAGTTTTGGCGGATTCAAAATCCGATTATGAGCCGCATCAACTATCGCAATCGTGAAAGTTATCTGCACCCGACGCAGTGGATGGCGCTCCACAACTTGCGTGACGACATCGACCGAACAAGCCAGAGGTTAAATTTGGCGGAGTTGCGACATTACCGGGACGCTATGGAGCTCGACCGCGAGCTTCAGGAACAAGCACAAAAAGCCGAAAACCTCAAAATACAAATGATTCGAACGTCGATTATGCGCTGAAGGCGGGGCAATCGGCTCAACAGCGCTCGTAATATCCTATTGAGCCGTTTCGCTCGTCGGTTCAACCAACGATTTAAATTCTTTGCCCGGGCGAAATCGCGGGACACGTGAGGCGGGTATAACAATGGTCATTCCAGTTTTAGGATTACGTCCATTGCGCTGTTTGCGCGAAGCCCGGTCGAACGTACCAAAACCAACTATTTTAACTTCTTCGCCAGATGAAACGGCTCTTTGAATGGCATCAATAGTGGCGTCAAGAATTGTTTCGGTTTGGCTTTTCGTTAATTTGGCTTTTTTAGCGACTCGTTCGATCAGTTCGGCTTTGTTCAAGGGGTGTTCCTTTGTTGAATGTTAGTCAGTTCGGGGATTCGTAAGCTAATTGAATCTGCGCCTTGCAGTCAAGAGCCTCGAGGTTGAAAAGAAAAAAAAAATCTGTAGACTCCGGTTTATGTTAACGCCGATTCGTGACCGTTTATCGAAACATCTCGAGCCGTATTTTAAAGATAAATCGGTCGCGGAACTTTTTGAAATTCCAAAAGAACTTGATCACGGGCATTTGTCGATCCCCGTTTTTTCTTTGGCCCGCGAATATAAAAAAGCTCCGCCCGTAATAGCTAAAGAAATTGCGAATCAACTGTTGACAAAATCAATTCCTGGCGTTGCGAGGATCGAAGCTGTCGGCGGCTACATCAATTTTCACTTGGATGACCTCGAGATTTTCTCGACATTATATAATGAAACAAAAAAGGCCGGCCAACGGTTAGGTTTTCGCAGTCTTGGCGCCGGACAAACAATTATTGTTGAGTATTCAAGTCCCAATGTTGCCAAACCTATGCACGTTGGGCACTTGCGAGCCACAGTCATAGGGCAGGCACTGCGTAATTTGGCGGATTCACAAGGGTATAAAGTCATTGGGCTCAACCATCTCGGCGATTGGGGGGTGCAATTTGGTAAGCTTGCCTATGCCTATCGTCGGTGGGGTAGTGAATACGATTTTGAAAATGACGCGTTTGAATCACTGTACAAACTTTACGTGCGATTTCATCAAGAAGCAGAAAAAGATCCTGAAATGGAACGCGAAGGGTCGCTCCTTTTTAAAAAAATGGAAGACGGTGACCCTGAACTTTTGAAGCTTTGGCGCAGATTCGTTGATATTTCGATGAATGAATATGAGCACAACTGGCAGCGTTTAGGGGTCAAACATGATTTGGTTCGTGGCGAATCGTTTTACAATGACCGCCTAAAAAACGTCGAAAAGCTATTGCAGACCAAGGGCCTTCTTATCGAAAGCGAAGGCGCAATGGTTGTTGATTTAAGTGATGAAAAAATGCCGCCCTGTTTGATATTTAAGTCAGACGGTGCCTCATTGTACGCGACCCGTGATATTGCCAGTGCCATCTTTCGGTTTGAAGAACTCAAAGTCGACGCTTCGCTTTACGTAGTCGGAGCAGAACAAACCCTCCATTTCAAGCAATTGTTTAGTGTTTTACGACGACTTGGATTTGCGTGGTGGTCACGTTGTCACCATATTGGCTTTGGCCTATATCGATTTAAAGATCCGAATCTGGGCGGTAAAATGTCGAGCCGTAAAGGGCAAATCATCCGGCTTGAAGATTTGCTTAACCGTGCCGTCGAGTTGGTAAAAGAACGGATGTCGCAAAAGGCGGGCGAAAAAGAGCGAAATATAGACGAGATCGCCGAGCAAGTGGGAGTCGGTGCGATAATTTTCAACGACCTCGTTAACGATCGCGTTCGAGACGTTGAATTCGACTGGGAACACGCGCTCAGCTTCGAAGGCGATTCAGGACCGTACGTCCAATACGTGCATGTGCGATGTGCAAGTATTTTGGCGAAATCAGGCCGTAAGGTAACGGAAGAAATTCGTGGAGAACAATTGCGCGTGCTCGATTCTGCCGAAGAACGGCGGTTGATTAAATCGTTATTACGGTACGAAGATATTTTGAGCCAGGCCTATCAAAATTTTAAACCCAATATTTTGGCGAATTACCTGCTGGAGCTGTGCACAGATTTCAACCATTTTTATCACAATCACAAAATCTTAGGCGGGGATGCCGAATTGATCGATTCGCGTCTGGCTCTGGTTTGGATTACCCAATCGGTCATTCGGGGCGGGCTTAAAATTTTGAGCATGGCCGCTCCGCAAGAAATGTAGAGCAATAGAGCGACCCCGGCAGACCAAAGGCGAGTCTCGAAACGAGTCGAAGTTCAATTTTTGACATTAATTTCCGATACGAAATGTGATGAGTTCTAATGTCTTAGTTACATTCACGCTGACGATGACGCTCGCGCTGACGTTGTTTTACAGTCGGCTCCGGCAGCATTTTAGTCCTATTCATGAGCTTCACGATCAAATTGAAGCTCTACAGTATCGCGTGCGCCAGCAGAAATTTAAAACGCTTCTATTGTCGTACGAATTCGCCGATTTCAAAACTGAAGTTGCTACACTTTTGCCGTCCGCGATCAAAAAAGAAGGCTTTGGCGAGAAAAGTTATCCGCAGCGAATGTTGGCCAGTGTCGTTCAAGATCAGTCGAATGATGTTTTGGGATTTCAAACCGCCCAATCGCTCTTTAATCAAGCCAGCCGGCAATTCAACGATAAAAATTACCGAGCGGCCATTTCCATCTTTAGGTCGCTTATCAACAACCATCCGTATTCATACGATGTCCCCAAAGCCATGTTCTTAATCGTAGAAGGCAGTTTTCGACTCGGTAAATATAGTCAGGCCATAGCTTATGCAAATCAAATGATCGATCTTTTTCCGGCCAATGAGTTGACCGGCTATGCAATGATTCGCATGGCGCAAATCTATCAGATAAAGAATCGTTACAAAGGCGCTGCCGATATCTATCGAACCGTAATGAAGTCGTTTTCAAATCGCGAGCTTGCACAACTGGCGGCCAATGGGCTTCGTCAGGAGGCGATGTGATTTTCGCGAAACCCATGTCTCGGCGCTTGCTCATAATCGCCGCGTTTATTCTCGCCTCTGTTCTTGACGTGAGAGTGAAAGCCATACCTGTTGAGCTGCCTTCCAGTTGTATTAAACACGTTAGCCGTTTCAAAGCCTGTGCGTATTTGAACGATAAAACAAAACGGACTATGCATTTAGCGTTTGGCGACCTGAGAATGTCATCCGATGCGAGCTTGGTCGTTGATCGCAGTCCGAACCAAGCGTCTTCGGCAACGATGACTCTTCACCTGGTTCGCGGAGTTTTTTGGTTGCGCGCGCACAAACCGGTCATTGTCAAAACTCTCTATGGAGCGGCAAGACTCACGAAAGGGTCGGCATTAATCTTCGTGCAAGACCGGTACATCGATGTGACAAACCTAACAAGTAATTTAGTTTATCAACCGCGCGGCGAAAAGGCGGCGCTCCCGCTGCCGAAAGGCATGGTCGTGCGCATGGCGCGTATTTCGCAATCGGGAGTGGCGCGTACGGGTTTTCCGCATGCGGCGGTCGTACGTAATTTGCTTAAGACGTGGGCGCAGGTTTACGCGCAAAATGATTTGAGCCATTTCAAACAGAACGTAAAGGCCTTTTTACCGAATTGGGTGTCGGCCATTTCTGCAGTTGGCCCTTGGTACAGACAGGTTGTCGAGCGGGAGCTGGCTTCGGCGCGAGCCGAAAAAGAGCGGCTGGCTCGTCGAAGGGCTAAGGAGCGGGCCGAAAACCAAAAGCTTCGGGATCTATTTCGCACCGAAAATTTTATTGGCGTCAATCCGAACAATCTTTAACAACGACACCCAACAAAAATGCGCGATCTGGACTTTGGAGCCATCGCCGAAGTTGTTTCGTAATGATACGCTTAATCTATGGGTTCAATTATCGGGTCAAAGTCATCTCATCACGACTGGCAAGCTGACGAATTGCGCGATCAGCGCGAACGTTATCAAAAAAAAATAGACGACCTGATAAAGAATCAAAACTTTCAGCTCGCGAAATTGAATAAGTATTACGATCGCCGAATCACGGATCTCGAGCGGCAAAACCAAAAAATATTAAATAGAGACCGCGAGGCTAATCAAGACGCGATTACTCGACGGGATATGGAATATCAGAACGAAATCGACCAGCTTCGCAAAATGCACGCCAAACAAGTCGAAAAGTTGCGGGCCGAAAATCAAGACAGGCTGGAGCGCGCTCGTTTTGAAGCGAACGAAGAGCTACGCACCAATAACATGGATCAGAACAACCGCCTGAGCGAACTTGAGCAACAATATGCCGATCAGCAAGCGCAACAGTCCCAACAGTTCGAAAATAATTTGAATCAGATCCGAGCAAGCGAAAAGCGGGCTGTCGATCAAACGCGCAAAGATCTCAATACACAGCATCAAAAAGAAACCGAAGCTATTCGCATGAGCCGTGATCAAGAAGTGGGCCAGCTTCAAAAAGAAAATGACGAACTAAACCGTTATTATGAAATGCGGTTGCACGATCAAAAACAGCATTATCAAAACAATGAAGATCGAATTGAATCTCACGATATGAGCATGTTGCAGAATAAAGAAGAGATGCAACACGCAGAATTGGCAAGGGCGCGGGACGGATTTAACCAAAATTTAAAGACTCTTCGCCAGCGCTATGACGAATCACTTCAGAATGAAAATGAAAAATTGCAGGGCATCGATGAACAGGCCCACGACCGTATTGAAGATCGCATGAATAATGAGCTGCGCGATCTCAAGTTTGAATTGGCGAGAGCCAAACAAGAAAAGGTTTTAAATAACGTGAACGAAGAGGCGCAAGCCCAACGTGAAATTAAAAATATTGAAAATGACTATCAGCAGAAATACGCTGATCTTCAGCGGGAGCGGGTCGAAGCGCTAAGAGACAGTAACGCCATCAATGCCGCGAATATTCGAAAGATCCACGAAAAAGACAGCCAGCAGATGCAGACCGATGAACGCCAGGTTCTTTCGCAATCGGATCTCGAAAATGAAATTAATCAAGAGGCCTTGGCGAATCAAAAGCAACAGTCGACGCTTCGTAATCAATACGAGCAAAATCTGGCGAGTGAGAGAATCAAAAAAATCCGGCAGAATGCATTTGAAACCGAAAAACAGCTCCGAAAGAATTACGTTGCTAATGTTCAACAAGAAAGACAAGCGTTTCAAACCAAGCGGCGCGACCTTATGCTCGAGATGCGCAAAAAGAGCGCGGCTGAGTTGCGTACTGTTGAAGAGCACGCCGAACACCAAGAAATGCGAGATCAAGAGAATTTGGCGAATCTCAAAGAACATTATCAAAATCAAATCAATAATTTGCAGGACAAATTGACACTTGAGCGCCAACAGGATCAAATTCGCGATCGCCGTTTAGTCAAAGAAATGAAACGTGAATCCCATCAGCAGCTCGAAACCCAGAAAATACAGTATCAAGATAAAATGAGGCTCGCGGAGCTCGCGCACGAGCGAGAAGTTCACGAAATCGATCGACGCAATCAAGAAAAGCTAGACCAAGTGCTCACGACTATGAAACAAGAAGAAAAGTCGTAGTTTAAGCGGGAGCACAACATGTTGGCGGATCGACGAACCAAAATCGTCGCGACCATAGGGCCTTCGACGCGGTCGCGTGAAAATCTTGAAAAAGCCATTCGAGCCGGTATGAATGTCGCGCGGCTCAATTTTTCACACGGAGAGCATGCTGAGCACCTCGCAGTGATCCGGCATATTCGTGAGTTGTCTTTGGAGCTCAACGCGCCAGTCGCGATTTTGCAAGACCTTCAGGGGCCAAAAATTCGCGTCGGCCGTCTCAATGGCGGCGCGGTAACGCTGAAAGAAGGCGCTGAAATTTCCATATCGACGACGCTTGAACTGGGCGACGAAAAAACCATTACAACGGATTTTAAAGAGCTGCCGCAGTCGTGTCAGCCGGGGACGCGAATTCTTCTCGACGACGGTTTGCTCGAATTGAGCGTTTTGTCTGTGGCAGATACTGAAGTGAAATGCCGAGTGGTTTTTGGGGGAGTGCTAAAGGACCGAAAGGGCATGAATCTGCCGGGCGCACGCTTGCCGGTCGATTGTATGACCGAAAAAGATTTAAATGATCTTGAATTTGGGCTCGCGCAGAAGGTCGATTATGTCGCGCTCAGTTTTGTTCGGCAGGGTAGCGATATTCAAAAACTCCGCGAGATTATTCAATCGAAAAACCCGAATACACGGATAATCGCCAAAATTGAGATGGCCGAGGCGCTTGAAAATCTTGAAGATATCGTCGCCTTAAGCGATGGAGTGATGGTGGCGCGCGGAGATTTGGCAGTCGAAGTGGGGCAGACGTTACTTCCGCAGAAACAAAAACGGATTATATCATTGTGTAATGACATGGGCCGGCCGGTGATCACCGCGACTCAGATGCTCGATTCGATGGTTGAAAATCCGCGGCCGACGCGGGCTGAGATTACCGATGTCGCAAACGCCGTTCTTGATGGCTCCGATGCGTGTATGCTGTCGGCAGAATCGGCGAGCGGAAAATATCCGTTCAAATGTATTCAAACGATGCACGAAATTATTCTAGAAGTTGAACGATCAAGTGATCTCTACTATGACATTTCGCTCGATCAGGAATTTATGGAAGTCGCAGAAACAATTAGCGCCAGCGCCTCGCTTTCAGCGCTTAAAATCAACGCGCCGGTAATTGTGTGCCTATCGACGACTGGTCGAACGGCAACGCTGATTTCAGGATTTCGTCCACGGGCAAAAATTGTAGCTGTTACACACGTTCCTGAAACTTTGAACCGGCTGGAATTGGTTTGGGGAATTCAAACGCTTCCGATTCTGCCGTATAAAAGCAGCGAAGAAGCGATGGAACAAATCGAACAAAAGCTGCTACAGTACGGTCTTTGCCAACCGGGCGACAAAATAATAATGACGCTTGGATTGCCGGTTCATCAGGGCGCTAAAACTAACACTATGCGAATTTTTCAGGTTGGAACTGGTCGCGCACCACGAAGCGAGTCCGGTTTGCCATTACGGTATCAACCATAGATATTTACCAGCGGTAAACATTTCATAATTTATCCGCATAAATCGAGGTTTATGCGATATTTTAACAAAATTTGTCATCATTGTAGTACAGTGCGCCCGTAATGAGGGTTAAGAATACATTTCGAGCATTTCGATTAATTTTGTTTGTGGCGCTGTCTTGTCCGGGCGTAGCATTTTATAGTTGTACCGTTCAAGCCGCAAAACGCCCCCAAAGCAAGGCGATTTTATTGCACGGCATGTGGGGGTTGACCGGCGTTTACTGTAAAAGCGGGGATCGGATTTCAACTAAAGCCAATCAAATGGCTTCATGGCTCGCAATTGATTTTGAGGGTCAGCGGATCGCAAAAATCGAGAAAGCGGGACCATGTCAGCTACTGTCGTTAAATCCGTACAGGGTTACTGGTCAGCACATCATCTTCGGTGTCGGTAGTTCTGAGATTGTTTGCAAAGGTGCAATCATTGATAGATCAAATACCGTGGCGAGCCGCGAACGTTTTTCTTTAAAGAATGGTGAACTCAAAATACATGAGCGGGCGTTAGGCGCAATTTGTCCCTCGCGTAATGACACCGTCATTTACGCGTTTGTGAGGCTCTCGGCGATTTGACCGATTCGTTCTTAACAGATTAGCTTTCAACCTTTTCAAGTGCAAAAACGAGCTCCCAGTAAGAAGCAAGAGTTGAAATATTTTGGATTGAAAATGTCTGTGTTACAGCTCCACCTTCACCCGAATGCTTTTCTTGCACTAAATTTTTTTCAACCAGTGAGTCCGTATCGTTGAGATTGAACGGGTGCCCTAATTCGCTCATTGAATTGATTTGCATGTCGGTGAGGCTGACCGTCACAAGGCCTTTATCATCTGCTTTTTGTTTACGGCCGTAAAAAACCAACGCCTTTAGCACGGGCAACTCTTTTTCGTCGATCGTTACGCGTTTACTTTCTTCTTCAAAAAGATAGCTGTTATACCAATCGACAAATTCCGATAAAAATTCAAATTTGACGAGCGTGACTTTTTTACGGCCCTGACCGATGTCTTCGACTTTTAAGATGCCGAAACTTTGAAGCGCTTCCATCATCTTGTCGAGTTTGTTCGTCGGTGTTTGAAAAATCTGGATGCAATAATTGCGCAGAGTCGAGTAGGCAATGGTCACACCCGTTGTGGTTTTTTCACCGTATTTGTTCCCGACCAGAGTGATGATCGCGCACAGACGGGTAACTAAATGAGGAGTAAACGCGGTCGCGTCGGCGGAAGACTCGCTTTCGAGGTTTTTAATTTTAGCGTTGGCGGATCGCAACTTACCGTTCACGTTTTTTACCAGAGCTTTCATCCACTCCGGAAACGTTTTAAACTGCGCAAAAAGTGATGTGAACGGTAGAACAATGACGGACGAATCAAGTTTTGCGCGCGCACCGGCCGATCGCGACTTATTGTCAAAAAACGCCATTTCGCCGACAAGTTCGCCCGGGCCGAGTTCGGCCAACTCGACTTCACCGGTACCTTTGGTTTTGACGATCGCGATCTTGCCTTTTTTAATAATATACATCGCGTCCGACGGGTCGCCCTCGCGAAACAATAATTCCCCTTTTTTGAGCTCTTTGATCTGGTTCGCCAAGCGAAGATACTCCCGTTAAACCGGCGTTATTCTAAATTGCCATTGTTTTAAGTTGAGTTGAGATTTTGAGATCGCCCGCAGTCGATGCCCGAATTTCGTCGACCGAAATCCCGGGTGCCACTTCAACGAGCAAAAAGCCATCGGGCGTAATTTCGTAAACGCCCATGTCCGTCACGATCAAATGAACGCAGTGCACGCCGGTGAGCGGCAGTGTACAAGCTTTGACCAATTTACTACTGCCTTTGCCGTCGACCTGCTGCATGGCCACGATGACATATTTAGCGCCGGCGACCAAATCCATAGCGCCGCCCATTCCTTTCACCAATTTGCCCGGTATCATCCAGTTTGCGATATCTCCGTTTTGCGAAACTTGCATGGCGCCTAAAACGGTAAGGTCAATGTGGCCCCCACGAATCATCGCAAAACTATCGGCAGAAGAAAAAAAACTCGCACCGGGCACTGTTGTAATCGTTTGCTTGCCGGCGTTAATGAGATCCGGATCGACGCGATTTTCAGCAGGGAAGGGGCCCATCCCCAATAAACCATTTTCACTTTGAAGCATCACATTTTTTTCACGCGGAATATAATTGGCGACAAGTGTCGGTATACCAATACCAAGAT
>JAJYHS010000056.1 GCA_021784635.1 bacterium | reverse complement strand
TTTAGGCGGTTGTACTTGGGGTAAAACGAACAAACCATCATTTCTAATCATTGCCGTCGAACGGTTAAGCGCTGATTCGCTAGACTGTTCTACGGCACAAGATGACGGTCTAGCGGCAATCTGTGATAATGGCGTGCGTTTCACGCAGGCCTATACGACATCAATTTTAAGTCAATCGGCGCTGACTTCGATTTTGACTGGCTTATATCCGATCGACGATCATGTTCATCAAAACGGCGACAATTACCTTTCAGAAAAATTTGACACCGTGAGCGATGCTGCCTTTCGCGCCGGTTATCGCACCGCTTTTTTTTCAGGGGGTCCACCCATCTGGAGAAAGTCCGGATTAGATAAGGGTTTTGAGTTTTTTGACGACGATGTAATGCCGACGTCAAGTGAACTCTATCGTCCGTTTGGAGTAACTCTAAAACTGTTTTTTCGCTGGCTAAATGGCGGCTCCAAACATCGACCGTTTTTTACCGTTATCTACGTGCCGGATTTGCAATTTGCGCCACCGGCACGATTTGAAACCGAAGTAAGCAGTGAAACTCCGATGTATACCCAATTCGATTACTTTAACCGCGCGTTGTCGCAATTAGTAATTCGGCTAAAACAGTTGAGAAGGTGGCGCAAAACAAATGTCGTGATTGTGGGGTTGAACGGCGTACCAGATCAAGACCGGGGGGAAATCAACACACTCGATCTTTACAGTGAAAACACCCATGTTTTCTTGTTATTTAAACCAGCGCACAAAGATCTTAAGCAGGGCAACAGTTGGCCAATCGATGCGAACGTCACTCTCGCTGATCTCGGGGCGACGCTATTCGATTTGCTTCATGCGACCAAAGCGTACGCGAACTCGAAATTTATGACGATCCCATCGGTGTCGTTGGCGGCGGCGTTAACCGCGCCGACGGTAAATTGGCCAAAAAACCGTGTGATACCGATCGAATCGGCTTGGGCGAAGTGGCGAGGCTTTGGTAATATACGGTACTCGTTTCGTTTGGGCGATCTTCTTTATATCGATAGTTTATCGCCCGAAATTTTTGATTCGTTGACTGACCGCTTCGAAGTTCAGCCGATTTCGCCAGATAACCCAACAGTTAAAAACGCGGCCGCTAAAATTCAAAAATTCATCCGGCAACATAACATTAAACCGTTTAATTTTCTTAAACCAAGCCTCCATGACGAACTTATAGTGGCGCAAGACGTGTTTTCGGCCGTTCAATATTATAGCGGGAAATTTTCAGAATTAGAGAGATTGGCGAGGGAGCGGCCGAAAGACTTGCGCGTCGGGCGTTGGCTCGCGTGGCGCGCGCTTCACGAACGAGATTGGCGCGCGCTTCAGTATTTTGGGCAACGCTACAACGAACCGGTTTGGACTTACGTGGCGCGCCGACAACTCAACGAACATGCGATCTTGCCAGACAACAGTTGTATTCGGATGATTCATCGATTGAACCGTAACAGCAAACGGTCGCCGAATAAAAAACCGGCCCAACCGTGTGAAGATCGTGAATTCATCGCCTTTGCCAAGTGGGTAAACAACGGGAGTTTGCTCCCGAATTTACTTCAAGACCGGTTTTTTCACGAATATCTAATGTCCGAACTGCTTAATCAGGCGGTACGTGAAAATTATGGCATCGGTTTGCCATGGGATACTCCGGTGAGAAATCCTAATGAGCCCACATTAGTCAATTTAGTTTTAACCCTCCCGGAATTCCGATTTTTTCGTCAGATTCTTGTCGACCGTCTTGAAGAGACTCAAGAGAACTGACAAATGCCGAGCCAAAACGGATGTGAGGGGCGCGCGCGCGCGAAAGTTTCTGAAATTGTGTGCAGCGACCGGTTCGATTCGGGGAGCGAATATAAATTTCCTGGAACTGAGGAACTTGACACCAAAATAAATTTATCCGCCGCTTGGGTTCGCATTGATTCCACGGCGAAATCACTGGTCGCTTCCACGCCAATAAATCGAGAAGGCAGCGGTGGAAAAATCGCGCCTGGTTTTGAAAATTCAAGGCTGAGATCTTGCTGATTTCCGAGCGTCATCAAATTTTCACCGGGGCGATCCAGTAAGACAAACGGATGGCCGACTTGAATCCAAACCGTTTCATCTTTGTTGCGAGCCAAAACAAATAATTCGAGTGCCGAAACGTATTCTTCGCGGTTTTCTTCGTGATGAATAACGTCGCTTGCCAACTTGACGGCGACGCGAAGATCATTGCCCATTGGTGAAAGACACGCCAGACGGGAAAATGGCGAGGTTGCTTCAACGTCCTGACGGGTTGAAAGAAAATAATCTTGAATTTTGCGTATAGCCTTGCGGGCCGGTGCGCGCGCGCCCCAGGGAGTTGCCACAATCATAAGGCTGCCGTCAGGCTCGATGTGAATTTCTGGCCGTGGACGAAATAGGTTTGTGTTATAAGATTTTTCTTCAAATCTCAGCATTTTTAATTCTCAATCGCATTGTTACATCGCAACGCCGTAAGTAATGAGTTTGTTCTTGGCCTTTTCATAATAATCTTCGCCTGGAACTGATTCCCGAATGATTTTGAGCCATTTATCTTTGGCTGAATCGATGTTGCCCATATTTTCTTCAAGCTCACTATCTTGATAAATCGCTCTCATTTCATCGCTTAGGCGCGAGTACGCGCGTTTTTTCATGTCTTCGGCGGCGGGATCGCCGGGCCGCACATTAAGCGCGTCACTGCAAGCCTTAATGGCATTTTTTAAATCATTATTACTTATGTCACCTTGGCATTCGTTCAAATCGGCCGTGAACTCGTGTTCGATTCCAGATTCAATTGAGGCTAAATGTCGAGATGCGACATCGTCATCTTGATTCAGGCCAGGATAACCACCACTGAGAAAGCGTCGATATTCATATAATGCCTGTCTGTTATTTCGATTTCTATAGGCGTCTTCTGCGGCGCTAAAAATCGCTTGGCCTTCGCGTTTGCGCCTGCGAAATTCTTCGGCTTGCTGCGCTTGCGATTGAGCTTGCGATTGCCGAATACTTGCTTGACTGAGGAGGTTCATAACTGCCGGATTTGCAGGGTCAAGTTGTATGGCTTCATCCAGACATGAACGCATCGACGAAACTGTTGTCGAAGCGTTCAACTGTTTTTGACATTTGGCAATGTTTGCTTGAACTTCTTCGTCGGTTTTTTGCTGTTCTTTCTTTTCACGTTCGCGGTCAAGGGCCCGGGCTTCGTCTATTTGCCCTTGCTGGCAGAGATTTTCTAGTTCTTTAGAATTTAAATAAAAGGGAGTGAGCTGGGTCATAAGTTGGAGCTGCGAAAGGCACAAAGTGTATTTCCGTTCGGTATAGTAGTTATGCGCAAGATTGAAAAAATCGATAACTTGCTTTTTCTGCTCGGGGGTGAGTTCGCCAAGCGTGAGCCCTCCGGTTGAGGCGGAATTGGCTTGCCCCTTTAAAGATTTTGGCTGCGTCGAAGATCTCGACATCACGTATACAAAGGACAAGATTAAAACGGCAATGCCAACCGGTACCACGCGCTTTTTGATCATTTCAGGTGCGAGCCATTTCGCGTGCCAAGACGAATCCATTTTGACCACGATGCCGGTGCCGCTTTCACGATTGACGTTTTCGAGCGCGTTTTCTTCCCGCACGAGGTCAAACGTTTCGAACGCCGCGGAGTTATCGTCAAACTTAACGGGCAAAGGCGCGTTTTGATTTTCATAGGCGGAGTCGTGCAGCTCTAAAATGATTTCGAGATGGCGAACGGTTAACACATCACCGCTTTGAAGCGATTGTGGCGCGTTAGGTTCGATCTTAAGTCCGTTCAGTTGGGTGCCATTTGACGACCCCAAATCGGTAACAAAATATTTTTCGTCTCTTTTTGAAATTTCAAGATGATTGCGGCTAATCGCGGAGTCATTGACTACAATTTCATTTTCCGGATTTCGGCCTACACGCCAGGATGTCCCTTCGAGTTTCAGAACTTCTTCTGTCTTAAGTTTATTGTTCACGACCTTTAAATAAGGAATAAGTCGTGCGGGTTGAGCAAGCACAGTACGGTCGCTAAATGAGCGCTCATTATCATTTTGGTCGCCATTTGATTCAGGCGCCGATTCAGACTGAGGTTCCGGTGTGGAGTCAACCTGTGGTTCGAAGGTCGAGTCGGACGGTTTATCATGAGTACTTTGATCTGCCGGTTCGGGTGACTCCTCAGGTGCCGATCCACCTTCTATGTTATGGATCGGCTTTGTCGCGTCGACCATTTCGGTTTGGCTCTCGAAAACAAAATCATATGGTGGAACTGAAAACCGCGTCGTCCCTCTAAGCTCGAGAACTTCGACGGAGTGTTCCTCAAAAATCATTCCGCCGTATTTCGAAAGAAGATGAGCGTGCCAAACGCCGTCCTGCTCAAAAAATTTTACGTGTTGGCGAGAAATTCCGCGCTCGCTAGAAAGGTGAATGTCACTTTGCGAGGCTCGGCCGGCAAAATATTCCTGCCCCGGCATAAGTGCCAGTTCAGAAAGAAGTTGGCCGTGTAAATAAACACAAATCTTCGCCATCAGTTGTCGCGCCCCCCAAGCGCTATGCAAGCGTCGTGACCCGCTCTCGCCAAGTTATAAATTTTCTGCTCCGAAGTTACGAGTTGATCCTGCACCATGAACATGACATTTCGATAGGCGGCTGCGCAGGCGCTGTATTGCTGTTGTCTTTTGTATTGGCTCCCCAAGTTGAGTTCGTATTGAATTAGCTCTTGAAATCGATTCTGAGCGAGACTTAAATAAAATCCGCACTCGGGATGCCGGGGGAACAACGTCACACACGCCTGAAACGACTCGATGGCGCGTGAATATTGGCCTTTTTCGTATTCGCGAAATCCCTCGAGGAATTGCCTTTGGGCCTCTTGATACTGTGGCGTATTCATGCCGGCACGCGCTTTGTGTGCCTCAATGCTATTGACGATCTGCTGGTCGGTTTTGATTGTCGATTGAAAACTCCCCATTGTGCCTGGTGTGCCCGATTTTGCGCCTTTTGAACTTTGATTCATCATCCATGCAACTAACAAAATGACAGCTCCCACGACGGTGTAAAATATAAGACGATTGCCTTTTTGCGGCCGTGACACAAACGGGCCTCTTTTTGCAGCGGCATGTTTTGCGGCGGTCATATCGACCGGTTGAACCAGTGACGACGCACCGGCGGACTGGAACATAAATTTTGTGTCACCGACCTGAACGATCATACCGGGAGCGAGCCGGCACGATTCAACCGGTTCGTTATTGACAAACAATTTGTTGTGATCGGACTTATTGGCGATCTGAGCCCCGTTTGCTCCCACAGTAATCTGTGCGTGTTGCCGGCTCACTTTTGGGTCATCGCGAATGACAATTGTATTTTCAGAACCGCGTCCAATGGTGATTCGCCCTGATACAAGTTCATAGACTGTGCCGCGGTCGTTACCACTTAAGACCGTCAAGGTATGCGCGACTTGTGAGGCGATCGCGAGTTCTCTCATTCGCTTACCCCTCCAACTCTCGGTACAAATACAATAATGACGTAAGCAAGAGCTGTCGTACTGCCTTGTATGCCCTGCGCTGACAAATCGTAATTTTCATTTGCAATTTCAAGTTGATCGATTGCCGTTTGCGATGGCATTGCCGCTACTTTATCGAGTAGGCTCATGATATTGAGCTTCAATGCTTGGTCCAAAATTTGTTCAACGGGTATGCCGACCCAAGATTGATTTTGGCCAATTTGCTGCACGAAATGTTCATTGACTGCTGTGACCACGCGATCTTGCGCTTGGACCGTCAACGCGGGAAATCCGACTAAATTAACAATATTTTGCATTTCAAGGCCGCGGTCGGCTTCAAACTTTTTCAAATTATCAGCGCCGAATCCGCCCGTCTGTCTATGGAGAATGTTATTGATGTTCGAAATAAGCGTCTCGAGGGCATCGAAATGATAGGTTGTCGTGATGTTGGCCGCATGTTCGGGGGACATGGCAGCCACGAGTTGCTGATTGGTTTCAACCAACGGCTGCCGAATGAGCCGATACATGAAAAAGTATAGGATTGATCCCAAAATAATGGCAATAAATAGGATCTCAATAAAAAGACTTAAAGTGCGGCCGTTATTCACGGCGAGTGTACCCATGTCAAAAATCACGACCGCGTATGCGGCCGTAGTTTCGCCGCCGGTTGCTGAATTATAGTAACGAATCGGAACCACTGCGGCGATTTTACTGCTTGAAATCTGAGCTGCGGCATCGCTGTTGCCCTTTATCGCGTTGTCGACGAAGGGGACGTCGGTGAGATATTTCCCGACCTGTTGAACCGGCGCGATGATATTTTGGTTAACGGCTGAAATAATGTACGCTTGGTCAACCCCCGGTTCACGCATGGCCGGATCAACTGTTACGGAAGTTTCAAGTCCCTGTTCAAGCGGTGAGCGATTTACTTCCGCCAGATTTCGCGCAATTGTCAGCGCATGGTTGCGCGCTTCTTGATCAATACTTTCTTTTAAAATCCGCATGAGCGGAATTGTCGAAAGGGAAGTTACAAGAACGATAAATACGGCAACGAACAACGCCAAGACGGTGCGAAAATCCATTATTTCGCCGAGCCGGTACACCCCCGGTAAAACCACATCGTCCACATATTTTCTCGCATAGGCGATAAACGAGGGCGCAATCGGTTCAGATGAAGGTTGCGGGGTTGCCATTGCGACCGGGTCGAGACCGGGCTGATGTTGAGTCTTTAAGGCCGCGTTGCCGTCAAACAATACGGGCGTGCGCGGACTGTGCGGCTTTGGCTTTCGTTCGACGATATCGGTAACAATGTCGTGAAAAGCTACGCGGTCGCCCGGGGTAAGTTTTTGCGATTGTACCATGACGCCGTTAATGAAGGTGCCGTTTCGTGAGTTAAGATCCGTGATTTGAATATGGTCGTTGTATACTTCAACTACGGCGTGCTCTTTTGAAATTCCCTGCGCAGGCACCACAACGTCGCAATACGAAGCCCGGCCGATCACATTACGACCCATTTTTAACGGGAACTGTTTGGCCGCAAGCGGTCCTGTGTAAAAGCGAACTACCCACATTGTAATTGGTCTCCCACTTCAATTTGTCCGCGGCGTATCGTGCCAATCGGCATCTCAATCGTGGAGCGCGCACTCCACACCGGAAAAATTAGCCGCCACGGTTTTACGTTTTCGTAAGTCGCGCGAACTTTCAAATCGCGCGAAACAAAAACCACATCAATCGGAAAGCGCATAAAAAACGTGTGAATACTGTTACAGCGGTCAATCCACAAAGCTTGCTCTGGGGCAAGCGAAGACATCGTCAGTAGGCCGACCATCCGCGGAATCAAACGATCGGCGCGCCACATCTCTTGGCTTACCTCAATGCCTTTTGTTTGATTGACGAGTTTCACCTATTTGCCTCCGTAGAAAAACTGAAGAACAACCGGGGCAAAGACCACAATGAACACAGCGGGCATGATGAACGCAATCATCGGCAGGAGCATAAGTTGTGAAGCACGCGCGCCCGCCTTTTCAGCGCGCACGAAACGCTCCAAACGCATTTGGTTGGATTGATCCTTTAACACTTGCGCGATGCTGGCGCCGGTCTGATCGGCGTCGTTAACAACGGCGACAAAGCTCGTAATTTCGGCAATATCGAGCCGCGCAGCAAGAGAGCGAAGCGCTTCGGATCTCGAAGAACCAAGTTTTATATCCTTAAGCACAATGGAGAGCTCATCCGCCAGTACGCTGTTTTCAGCTTTGTCGACAATGCGCTGAATGGCGGCCATGAAATCGAGTCCGGCTTCGGTTGATAAGGCGAGAAGATCGATAAAAAATGGCAAATCCACTACCACCGAGACGTAACGTTGTTGCGTTTGCAATTTGCAATAGAGATGCGGAAAGTAAACGCCGAGCGCACCGAGCGCGATGCAAAGTGAATACGGGTAGCCAAGCTGCATGGTAAGATTTAAAATTACCAGCAGTATCGGCGCCATCACCCCCCAGAGAATTTGAAGCCCGATAAACTCATCGACATTGAGTTCGTTTGAAAGGCCCGCCGTCAGAAGTTTTTTTGCCACGCGTTTGCGGTATGTTGGGCTTTTGATCTTAAGCGCGTGTTGTAAAGTGAAGTTGTGAACCAATGGGCGCGAAAAATTCACAAAACCCGACTTGGATTTTGCTGGCTCATTACCCGAGGCCCATGCTAAAGCTTTAGCATCATAGTTGTTGGCAAGGAGCGCGTTGGTAAACAAATAAATGCTCGCGGCGGCAAGCCCTAATCCTGAAAAAAGCAAAAAGAGGTCAAACATTTTTCTTACCTTCCGTTTGAAAACATGCCAAAGCTTGAATACCAGCGAAAGATAACGACGATGTACGAACTGTGGCTTGCATCACAATCTCCCAGACGGCGCGAACTGCTCCAAAAAGCCGGTTTTTTGTTTCGCATCCATCCAGTCAAAATATCGGAAAATATTGAAGAAAACGTGAATCCCGAACGGGCAATAATGGCCATTGCACACGCCAAAGCGAACGAAGTTGTAAGAGAGCGTAAGCTATTGAAACCGCAAAAGATTTTGTTGCTTGCGGCGGACACAATGGTGATCCTGCCGTCGCTTTTGGGCTTAAAGCTAAGCGAGCGTCTTTTAGGCAAACCAAAAACTACCCAAATGGCCCGCGAATATTTAAGCCTTTTGTCGGGTAAAGCGCACCGGGTGGTTACGGCGATTTCATTGTTTAACTTTGAAACTGACGAATTTTTAGACACTTTCGAGTCGACAAACGTCCAGTTTCGCGAGCTTTCTGAAACCGAAATTGAAGCGTATGTGTCAAGCGGCGAGCCTCTAGATAAAGCCGGAGCTTACGCGATACAGGGCGGGGCGCGGTCGTTCGTTACGGCGATCGAAGGGTCAGAAAGTAACGTAATTGGTTTACCTCTTGAATTGTTCGAAAAAATTTTACGTGAAAGAGGATGGCAAGTTGCAAGAAAATGACGTTCAAAAAAACATTGATTTAATCCGGCAAAAGATTTCAAACGCGTGCGCTTTTTCAAAACGCGATCCACAAAGCGTGACCGTTGTCGCGGCCTCTAAAACCGTATCGCCAGAAAAAATTCGCGAAGCATTTAATGGGGGCATTCGCGATTTTGGTGAAAATTACGTCCAAGACGCGCTTTCAAAAATGGAAGTTCTCTCGGATTTGCCCATTCGCTGGCATTTGATCGGCACGCTTCAATCGAACAAAGTGAAACCGATTGCGGACCGGTTTTGGCTGATCCATTCCATTGATCGTTTGTCGACTGTGAAACAAATTTCAGAACGTTCGCTGCGACGCCAATACCTTTTGATTGAAGTCAATTTGGCCGGTGAAACGACGAAAAGCGGAGTGCCAGTCGAGGCTCTACCGGCGCTGTTGGAGCAGGCGCAAAAACTGGAATTTGTTCGGGTATGCGGGTTGATGTTTATGCCGCCGCCGCAGTTGTCTGAGAGCGAACAGAGAAAGTATTTTCAAAGCGCCCGTGAACTGCGCGATGAGATGATGACAAACGTATCAACTCCGCATAGTTTAAACGAACTTTCGATGGGCACAAGCGACGATTTTGAAGCGGCCATAAAAGAAGGCGCCACACTTGTGCGCCTCGGGACGGCGATTTTCGGCAACCGAAAATATTAGATCCAAAGCGCGGAATCAGAACCGCGAATCAGGAGTTAAAATCATGACAGCATCTGAACAAATTCGAAGCCACAGAATTGGTTTTATTGGTGCCGGTAACCTGGCGCAATCAATTTTGCGCGCATTTTTAGATTCGGGGTTTGTCGATCGCGAACAGATCGTGATTTCAAATCGCAATGAGCGAAAGCTTGAGCGCGTCAGCCGAGATTTTCAAATCAGGGCCGCCAAAACAAACGAAGAAGTGATTGATTTTAGCGATATCGTTATTATTGGAGTGAAGCCCCAAGATTTTTATCAATGTATTGAGCCGATCGCTCATGCGTTCAACAGCGATCAAATAATTATATCGCTCGCTGCGGGTATTTCCCTTCAATCCGTGCAAAAATTGATTCCCAATTCGCAGAAAATTCTGCGAGTCATGCCAACAACAGCGGCTAAAATCAAAGAAAGCGTGATTGCCTATGCGGCAACGGCCGCGGTCAAACCCCACTTACAATGGATAAATGAACTGCTTTCGACTATGGGGATAGTGGTACCTGTTGAAGACGGTGAAATGATGCGCTCGATTTTGGTCGGCGCAAGCAGTGGAATCGGTTTTGTTTACGAACTTATGATCTACTGGCAAGAATGGCTTGAAGAGCACGATATTGATGCCAAAACCGCGCGAAACGTCACAATTCAAACTTTTCGTGCCGCTGCGGCAATGGCGGGCCACGAATCTGAAACTCCGCTTTCGGAGTTGCAGCGCAAGGTCGTTTCGCTTAAAGGAGTGACTGCTGCGGGTCTTGATTCAATGCGTGAACTCGAAATTGAGCGTGCACTTCGCATTAGCTTTGAAAAAGCGGCCATGCGCGATCAAGAGCTAGGCTCGACCTTCGTACCAGTATAGGTGCCAGTATAGGTTGCTGGAATATTCTTACTTGCGCATCTGACCTTCATTCTTTAGCCTAAAGTCAAGGTGCATGTGTCTAAATGCATGCGACGTCGATTCGAGTCGACGGCTAAGGGGGGAAAATGAAAATCGCGCCAATCGATATAGCCCACAAAAATTTCACGCGCCGGATGATGGGTGTTGATCAAGAAGAAGTCACCGATTTTTTACGGCAAATCGCCGAAGAGATGGAGGCTTTGATTCGCGATCGAAATACCCTCCGCGAATCGGTACGTGAAAAAGAGTTGGCCATACTCGAATATCGCGAACGTGATGAGCTGTTAAAGAATACCATCACTACGGCCACCCGTATGTCAGACAAAATTCAGCAAGATGCAGAACGCGAGGCGCGGCTTATACTGAACGACGCCAAACAACAAGGTGAAACCATTGTTCGCGACGCGCGCGACAGCCTTAAAAAAATGTTCCAAGAAATTGCCGATCTCAAAAAAATTCGGATGCAATACGAAAACAATTTACGCGCCCTTGTACAGGCGCATCTCACGATGATGGAGCAAGGCCACAAAATTATGCCTGATCCTGAGCTTGCAGTTATGCAGGATGCAAGTGTCGCTCCACGAACTTCGACCCCCAAAGAGGTAGAAGCAATAAAGAGCAGCGTTGCCGAAGCCGTTAAGGGTTCGATTCGGCCGTCGGATATCGATATTCGCTAATCTGATTCGAATAATGACTTATCGTATTTTTCAGTGCGGGGTTGAAACTTTCCGCTTGAATTGCTTTGGGGCGCGCCGGCGGTGTTTCGCGGCAGTAAATCATCATTATACTGACTATTTGCGCCCCCGGTTACGTCGAAACTGTACGCCAGAGAAACTAGATAAGTTTGACCGATGGCGGTTTCTTGGCCGCTGATGGTATTGGACCATCCGGCATTAACAGAAAAATTAGGTGAAAACGAATAACCGGCATTGATACGAAAATCCGATTCGATGGGGTTTGTGGCAAAGTATTTATAGCTATTGCCGTCGACACGTTCAGTTAGCTCGTGTCGCGGGTAATTGTTGTAGGGATTGTATTGGTCGTTCGTCACATAGTCGAAGCCGTCGATTTCTGCGCCAACCAAAAATTGGTTATAGCGAAAGAGCCCTCCTGCAGCGTAGGGCAAAAGCGCCGAATACTGGCTGTCTCGATATTCATATCCGACATAGGCATAAGCGCTGCCGTACGGGAAGTTCCCAACAAACCATGAGCCGATTTGGGCAATGTCACAATCATCTGACGTCAACGCGTCGTTATAAAAATCAGTGCCGACACCGGTATAGGGTACGCGCGAATAGTTGATCGGATTAAAGGTAACGGTTCCTTTGAATTCAGGAATAATACGAAACTGTTGGAGTGGAATCGGCTTTGGCAA
>JAJYHS010000211.1 GCA_021784635.1 bacterium | reverse complement strand
ACCGAAATCGGCGCATTTATTACAACAGTTTACGCAATATTTGGATTTGGTAACGGATCGCACGGGTTTGAATTTCAAATCGCGGTTTGGTTGTGGTTTACGGTTATTTTTGCGAATTTTGCAGAAGCGATTGCTGAAGGCCGCGGTAAAGCGCAAGCTGCGGAACTTCGTAAAACACGGACATCAACTATTGCCCGGCGGTTGCGCGGCGATAAAGAAACGCACGTGAACGCCGCCGAATTAAAAAAAGGTGAAGTTGTCGTTTGCGAAGCGGGTGATGTAATCCCCGGAGATGGCGAAGTAATCGAAGGGATCGCCAGCGTTGACGAATCGGCGATTACGGGTGAATCGGCGCCGGTTATTCGCGAAAGCGGCGGGGATCGCAGCGCCGTGACAGGTGGTACACGCGTAATCAGTGACCGGATTTTGGTGAAAATTACCGCCGAACAAGGGCAGACTTTTCTCGATCGTATGATCGCGCTGGTTGAAGGCGCCAAAAGACAGAAAACGCCGAATGAAATTGCTTTGAGTATTGTCTTATCCGGTCTCACTATTATTTTTCTCTTGGCGGTGATGACTCTAAAACCTTTTGCCGATTACACGGCTGCGGCAAGCGGGCAGAACCTTTCAGGGATTGTTACGGTGCCGGTTCTGATTGCGCTTTTGGTTTGTCTCATACCGACCACTATTGGCGGTTTGCTCAATGCGATCGGCATCAGCGGGATGGATCGTCTTATTCGCCGCAATGTCATCGCCACAAGTGGCCGTTCGGTTGAGGCGGCTGGCGACATTGACGTTTTGCTCCTCGATAAAACGGGGACGATCACACTCGGCAATCGCATGGCCACGGCTTTTTTACCGGTTAAAGGCGCGACGGTTGAGCAATTAGCCGAAGCCGCGCAACTTGCGTCGCTTTCAGACGAAACCCCCGAAGGGCGTTCGATTGTTGTTTTAGCGAAAGAAAAATTTTCTCTGCGCGCCAAAAGCGTACAACCTCACGAGGCGACATTTGTGCCGTTTTCGGCACAAACCAGAATGAGCGGCGTTGATGTGAAAGAAAGCGGCCGCATTCGGGCCATCAGAAAAGGTGCCGCAGATGCGATGAAAGAATATGTCCGTTCAAACGGCGGCCAGGTGCCGCGCGAGCTTGATTTGTTGGTTGAAGAAATCGCACGTCGTGGTCAGACGCCTCTTGTTGTCGCCGATCGCAACATTATTCTAGGAGTGGTACAGCTCAAAGACATCGTCAAAGGCGGAATTAAAGAGCGTTTTGCGGAACTTCGAAAAATGGGAATTCGCACCGTGATGATCACGGGTGACAATCCGCTGACGGCGGCGGCGATTGCGGCTGAAGCGGGTGTTGACGATTTCATGGCCCAGGCGACACCCGAAACAAAGCTCAAACGTATTCGCGACGAACAGGCAAAAGGCCATTTAGTTGCGATGACCGGTGACGGGACAAACGATGCCCCGGCGCTCGCGCAAGCCGACGTGGGGGTGGCGATGAACACGGGCACGCAGGCCGCTCGCGAAGCCGGCAATATGGTCGATCTTGACAGCAATCCAACAAAATTGATTGAGATTGTCGAAATCGGCAAACAATTGCTTATGACTCGCGGGTCGCTGACGACCTTCAGCATTGCCAACGATGTGGCGAAATATTTCGCTATTTTACCGGCACTGTTTAGTACAGTTTATGTGATGAAGGGGTTTCACTCAGGGCCGCTGAGTGAGCTCAACATTATGCACCTTCATTCACCTGAAAGCGCAATTTTGAGTGCGGTGATTTTCAATGCGCTTATCATTGTAGCGCTGATTCCGCTTGCGTTGAAAGGTGTGCAATATCGCGCGATGGGGGCATCTTCGGTCTTGCGGCGAAATCTTTTGATCTATGGTTTGGGTGGGCTGATCGCGCCTTTTATCGGCATCAAAATTATTGACATGATCATTCACGCTATGGGGATTGCCTAATGAGACAATTTGGTCCGGCACTAAAGATGCTTATTTTTATGACCATCCTCACCGGCGGCGTGTATCCGTTTGTCATTACTGAAATCGGGAATTTCTTTTTCGCGCAAAAAGTTGAAGGTAGTCTTGTTTACAATAAAGCGGGCCAGCTCATCGGCTCAAAGCTCGTGGCGCAGAATTTTAAGAATTCTAAATATTTTTGGCCGCGGCCGTCGGCAGTGGAGTATAATCCGCTACCATCAGGCGGTTCAAATTTGGGCCCGACGAGCGCGGTACTTAAAAAAACTTATGAAGAGCGAAAGAAACGGCTGATGAATGCCGACCCGGGGATGGTTGGCGAACCTCCACAAGATCTTTTGTTTGCGTCGGGGAGCGGTCTTGACCCTGATATCAGCCCGAGCGCGGCACTGTATCAAGTGCCTCGAGTTGCCAAAGCCCGCGGATTGGATTCCAATAAGGTGCTGGCTCTGGTGAAAAAATTCATCAAGCCGCGCCAGTGGCAAGTTTTGGGTGAACCGCGAGTGAATGTATTGGAGTTGAATT
>JAJYHS010000200.1 GCA_021784635.1 bacterium | reverse complement strand
CCACAAGGAGCGGAATATCCTCTTTGCGTCGACGCAGGGGCGGTGTTTGAACCATAATGGTGTTAATGCGATAAAAAAGATCTTCCCGAAAATTTCCGCGCAGAACTTCTTTTTCGAGTTCACGATTTGTTGCCGATATCAAACGGATATCTACTTTAATCGGATCTTTGCCGCCAACGCGAAAAATTTCGCCCTCTTGTAAGAAACGAAGGAGTTTAGATTGTATGCCGGGGCTTAACTCGCCGATTTCATCTAAAAACAGCGTGCCGCCATTTGCGACTTCAGCTAAACCAATTTTTCTGGCGTAGGCGCCGGTGAAGGCTCCACGTTCATGACCAAACAACTCAGACTCAAGAAGTGTCTCGCGTAATGCACCACAGTTAATTGCAACAAACGGTTTATCGCGTCGGCCCGAATTTTTATGAATATGCTGCGCAATCAGTTCTTTTCCGGTGCCGGATTCACCCAGAACCAAAACGGTTGCCTGTGACGGGGCTACGCGTTCCACCATACGCATAAGTTGGCGCATAGCCTCCGACTTGTAGATAATCGGACTGTCCTCTAGAATTTTAGCATGTGGAACAAGCGTTTGATTTTCGTTCGACGACGGTAGATAAGATGACTTTTCGACTTCCGACATACGTTCAACCTCTTTTTATGGGCATAAGCCGGGTTTATGACGCAATGTATAACAAATTACTGAAATTTCTGCAAGCTTTTTTCTTTTTTATTCTTTTTTGTGGGGCCAAATAATGTCACCGAAAAAAGAACAAAAATTGTCCGAGTTAGCTTCTAACTATCTGAATTTACGTTCCGAAACTCGAACAGTTCAACCATTAACATCCAAATCTTATGCCAACGATCTCAACCAATTTTTGCAACCTTTAGAAGCTGAAGCGATTATTTTTCAAAAAGGGCGTTGGATAGCCAAGTCCGCTTCAACTGCAAAAATATCTTATGGCAACTCTACGGAACTGGTCCCTCTTTTACTTGAACTCGTCAGAAAAGCGCAAGTTAAATGGTGCAACTTAAGCCCAGCGTCGCGGAATCGCAAAATTGCCTGCCTTAAAAGTTTTTTTAAATGGTTACTGGCGGAGGGGCTTATTGACCAAGACTTGTCGGCGCAGCTCATTTCTCCGAAAGTTCCGGGCAGAGTCCCGCATTTTCTTTCGCTTGATGAAGCCCTTGCGCTCCTAAAAACACTGAGCAAACACAATGACCGGCATTCTAGACGTGATCGATTGCTTGTTCTACTCCTCTATGGCGCAGGTTTACGCGTCTCTGAGGCGGCCAATTTAAAATGGTCAAACGTTGATTTGTCAGATCGTTCGCTTGTCATATTGGGTAAAGGCGGCAAAGAAAGAAAAATTGCTATGGTTCCCGTGCTCGCAAACGCCTTGAGCCAAACCCCCAAACAAGGTGAGTATGTTTTTGGCGAAAAGCCGCTTAACACGCGAGCCGCCTATGAAATCATTCGTCAAAGTGGAGTGAAAGCGGGGCTACTCAAGCCGCTCCATCCGCACGCTTTGCGCCACAGTTTTGCCACTCACATGTTATCTGGAGGTACTGATTTGCGTGTTCTGCAGGAGCTTCTCGGTCATGCTTCGCTTGCCGCGACGGAGCGTTATCTACACCTGACCATAGATGGTCTAGCCCGAACAATGGAGTCGAGTCACCCCTTTGGAGAAAAGAAGTTAGCGGAATGATTGGCAAACGGAAGGTCATATTTTTAGACCGCGACGGCACCTTGATCATTGAGCGCAATTACCTCAATGACGCGAATCTTGTCGAAATGCAACCCAACTCCATAGAAGCCTTACGCAGGCTCCGCGACTGTGGTTTTGAGTTTTGTTTAATAACTAACCAATCGGGCATTGCAAGCGGCAAAGTGGATTTATTGAATATGAATGCAATTCACGAACGCATACGGGCGGAGCTTGCGCAAAACGGTGTGGATCTCATGGCGGTATATGTCTCGCAGGCCGCCTCGGGTAGCGACGATTTCAACAGAAAACCGAATCCCGGCCTGATTTTATTGGCCGCCCAAGAGTACAACATCGATCTATCAACGAGCTGGATGATTGGCGATAAACCAAGTGATGTCGAAGCGGGCCGGCGCGCGGGCTGTCGAACGATATTTTTTCGACAATCCCACTCGGATAATTTTAGTTTTGAACCTGATTTTGCCACGGCCCATTTCGAATGTCATAATTGGTCTGAAATCTTGGCTGTGATTGAAAAGGCTTAATTATTGACGCTCACCGAACTCTTCAGCATCTCGTCGCAATTTAAATTGGGTAATAAACCCTTTTGTGAAATTTCGTCTATCACAAGCGATTCGCGGACCGCTAAAGCAGGAGATGTTTTTGTCGCGGTACGCGGACGCTCCCACGACGGACATCGTTACTTACAAGACGTTTGCGCTCGAAATGTCGCGGCCGTTGTCGTCGAAGACGAGTCGGCAGTAGAGCTGGTCGGCCACGACCCAGGCGTCGCGGCCGGGGGCCCAGGCGGCGATCTCGGCCAGGCTCTCATCGGCGACGAC